>NZ_JBEOSF010000013.1:0-2731 GCF_040302725.1 Kitasatospora sp. NPDC097605
GTCAGCACCGTCACCTCGGCACCCTCATGCGCCTCCGCGATCCGCAGCGCCTGCTCCACGCCGTACTCGTCCAGCTCCGACAGAAGGCCGTCCACACCCTCCCGGTCGGTGGTGTGATCGTCCGAGAAACGACGGTCACCCGTCGCGTCCGGCACGTACTTCACACAGACAACGATCCTCAAGCTCATGAGCGGTTCTCCTGGTACGGGTGCACTGGTCGGATGCACTGGTCCACGGCCCCGGCCGCGCGGGGGTACTGAGTGCCAGATCCGCCCTTGGCCGGTTCTGGCCCGTCGGCTCTCCACGACAGCTTCCGAGGCTCTCCCGAGAGAATACGGCACTCAGTACCCCTCGTAAAGGAACTCAGTACCCTTTGCGGCCTTCCGGGGCTCCGGGCGGCGTGGGCAAGGGCGCCGCAAGGTTTGTGCAAGACCGGCCAGGAGCCGTCATGGAATCCGCCAGACCGCCCGGGCAGACCCCCGCCGGGGCCACCGAGACCCGGGGTCCCGGTCCGGGATCAAGGAGGGGGAACGACATGACCTTGGTGCACGGGGAAGTCGACGAAGTCAACCACGGGGAACGGTCCGGCGGGGAGCACGACCGGCCGGAGGAGCGGCACGACCTGGCCGAGGGGCCTGACGGGACGGGCGGGCTCGACGGGAGCGGCGGGACCGGCGGGGGCCGGGCGGCCCGGCGCGAGCGCCCGTGGGCCACGCTCACCGACTGCAAGGAGGTGCTGGTCGTCGTCCACTCGATGGTCTACGGCCAGCGACTGCACGACATCTATCCGCTGCTCGCCGCGGACCTGCGGGTGCACGTCCAGTTCACCGTGGCGCCGCACGCGTTCAACGGGGGCGCGGCGGCCCACGTCCGGCGGCTCGGGGGCACGGTGCTGCCGTGGGAGGAGGCCGTCCGGCGGGAGTTCGACCTGGTGCTGGCCGCCGGGTCGCAGGGCCTGGAGCGGCTGCGCGGGCCGCTGGTCCGGCTGCCGCACGGGGCCGGGTACATCAAGCTCTCCCCGGCGGGGGCCGGGGCCGGGCACACGGTGGCCGGGCTCGGACCCGAGTACGTCACCTGGCAGGGGCGGCTGGTACCCGCCGCGTACGCGCTCGCCCACGAGGACGACCGCGCCGAACTGGGCCGCGGTTGCCCGGAGGCGCTGCCGATCGCCGAGGTCGTCGGCGACGGCTGCTACGACCGGATCGCCGCCGCGCTGCCGGCCCGCGAGCGGTACCGCGCCGCGCTCGGGCTGCGACCCGGCGAGCGGCTGGTGCTGGTCTGCTCCACCTGGGGCAGCGGCTCGCTGTTCACCCGGCTCGACGCCGTCCTGCCGCGGCTGGCCGCCGAACTGCCCCGGCACGGCTACCGCACCGCCCTGCTGGTCCACCCCAACGTGGCCGCCGCGCACAGCCCTTGGGCGGTGCGGTCGTGGGCGACGGCCACCGCGCGCGGGGCGGTCACCGTGCTCGCGCCCGAGGAGGACTGGCGCCCGCTGCTGGTCGCCGCCGACTTCGTCATCGGCGACCACGGCTCGGTCACCCTCTACGGCACCATGACCGGCGCGCCGATCCTGCTCGCCGAGTACCCGCACCGGAACGTCAACCCGCGCTCGCCCGGCGCGCTGCTCGCCCGCACCGCGCCGGCACTCAGCCCGTCCCACCCGCTCACCGCCCAACTCGGTTACGCCGCCGAGCAGTACCGGCGCGAGGAGTACGCGGCGATCGCGGCCCGGATCAGTTCCCGGCCGGGCGCCTTCGACCGGCGGATGCGGCGGCTGCTGTACCGCGTCCTCGGGCTGGGCGAGCCCGCCCACCTCCCGGAGCCGCCCGCGCTGCCACTGCCCGCACCGCTGTGGGCGGCGGGCGACGGGGGTGGCAGGAACGGCGGGAGCGGCGCACGGGCCGGGCTGGCGGGCCGGGCCGGACGGGACGACGGGTGACCGCGCTGCACACCGTGCGGCTCGCCCCGGCCGGGGCGGGCCGCACGCACGTCGAGGCCCGCATCCACTCCCCCGCCGGGGTCTGCCGCGGGCTGCTCGCCGGCGGCGGGCCGCTGGCCCGCGCGTTCGTCGACGAGCACCTGGCACTCGACCTCGCCGACCCCGACGCCGCCCGCTGGCGCCACCACGCCGATGTGCTCCACCTCGGTGCCGCCGCCCCCGGCCGACTGGCCGCCGTCCTGCGGGCCCACCCCGGCTGCGCGGTGGCCACCGCCGACGGCGAGGGCGGCACCCTGCTCGTACTGGCCCGCACGGGCGGCCGACTACTGCTCCGGCCCCGCCCGGGGCCCAGCGGCCCGCCCTCCCCCGCCCAGCGACTGGCCATCGGCTCCCTCGCCCACAGCTGGCTCGCCGCCGGCCGCACCCTCGCCGAGATCACCACCGTGACCGCCTACGCGGACACCGCCCAACCCCCCTGCCAGGGCTGCCCCCTGGCCGGCTGACCCGACACCCGGCGGGGCCTGACGGTCCGCCACCCGACAACCCGTACCGAGTCGCGGGCCCACATCGACCGCACCCTACGGTCGGCAGGGCCCTCCACCTCCCATCCTCCGCCGGGCGGCACCCACATCCGGCGTCACCCACCCCTGCCCATCACCTGGCGGCACCCACATCCGGCTGCCACCCACCCCTGCCCATCACCCGGCGGCACCACGTCCCGCCCAACCACACCAGCCACCCGCCCGTCACCTGGAAGGCAAGCGGCGAGGCGCAGCCGAAGCCGCCAGGGCA
>NZ_JBEOSF010000013.1:2831-80382 GCF_040302725.1 Kitasatospora sp. NPDC097605
AAGCCCCGGGCAAGCGGCGAGGCGCAGCCGAAGCCGCCAGGGCAAAGCCCCGGGCAAGCGGCGAGGCGCAGCCGAAGCCGCCAGGGCAAAGCCCCGGGCAAGCGGCGAGGCGCAGCCGAAGCCGCCAGGGCAAAGCCCCAGGCGAGCGTCAGGGTGGGGGTGGCAGGGTGGTGAGGGCGGTGGTGAGGCGGGTGGTGTCGGGGGCGGAGAGGGCCTCGTAGCGGGCCAGGGACTCGCGGTAGTGGGCGGCCGCTTCGGTGAGGTCGCCGCGGGCGCGGGCGAGGTCGCCGGTGAGTTCGAGGACGCGGGCCTCCCAGTGGCGGGCGCCGGCCGTGCGGAAGGCGGCGAGCGCCTCCGCGTAGCACCGGCCGGCCTCGGGGTGGGCGCCGAGGGCCGTGTGGGCCTGGCCGAGGAAGGCGAGCGCGCGGGCCGCCTCGTACGCGGCGGGGACGGCGACGAGGTCGCGGTGGGCGCCGGTGATGACGGGGACGGCCTCGGCGGGGCGGCCGGCGGCGAGCAGGACGTCGCCGAGCGCCAGCCGGGCGAGCGCGGTGCCGCGGCGGTCGCCCCCGGCCTCCCGGAGCCCGGCCGTCGCGCGCAGGCAGTCGGCCGCCTCGGCGAGCCGTCCCGCCGTGCGGTGGGTCTGGCTGAGGCCGTACAGGGCGTTGGCCTCGGCGAGCGGCCGGCCGGCCGCGCGGGCCAACTCCAGTGCCTCGGTGAACCATTCGGCGGCCTGCTCGCCCTCCCCCGCGTTGCGCAGGCCGGTGCCGCCGGAGGTGAGCATCCGCAGCAGGCCGTCGTGGTCGCCGTCCGCGCGGGCGGCGGTGCGGCCGATCCGGTGGGCGTCGATCCACAGCCGGGCCGGGCGCAGCCGCAGGAACAACGGCCACATGGCGTCGACCAGTTGCCACGCGGTGGCGGAGCGCCCGGTGGCGGCGGCCCAGCGGACGGCTTCGGCGAGCCGGCCGGTCTCCGCGTCCAGCCACCGGACGGCGGCCGACTCGTCCGCGAACTCCCGTACGCCCGGCACCGGTTGGGCGGTGTAGTCGCGGCGCAGGGTGCGGTGGCCGGGGCTCAGAAGCGCCTCCGCGGCGGTGGCGGAGGCGAGGTACCAGTCGAGGACCCGGTCGACGGCGGCCCGCCCCTCCGGCCGTTCGCGCACCGCGTCGGCGCGCGCCCGGGCGTGGAGCTTCACCAGGTCGTGGAAGCGGAAGCCGTCCTCCATCTCCTCCAGCAGGTGGACGTCGATGAGTCCGCCGAGCAGCCGGTCGGCCTCGGCCGGTTCCAGGCCGCCGACCGCGCAGACCACGTCGAGGGTGAAGACCGGGAACGGCAGCAGGCCGAGCAGCCCGTACAGCCGGACCGTGTCCGCCCCGAGCACCTCGAAGGACGCGTCCAGCGCGTGCCGCACGGCCTCCCCCTCCACATCGAGCGCGGCGAGCCCCTCGGACTCCTGCCCGAGCGCCTCGGCGGTGGCGGCGAGCGGTTGGACCGGTCGGGCGGCGATCCGGGCGGCCGCCAGGCAGACGGCGAGCGGGAGCCGGCCGCAGCGCTTCACCACCAGCGCGGCGGCGGCCTGTTCGCGGGCCACCCGGTCGGCGCCGACCCGCTGGGCGAGCAGTTGCACCGAGGCGTCGTCCGAGAGCACGTCGACCGGCCGGAACACGGCGCCGTCTATGCCGAGCCCGGTGAGCCGGCGGCGGCTGGTGACCACGACCACCGCGTGCTCGGAGCCGGGCAGCAGCGGGCGGACCTGGGCGGCGGTGGAGGCGTTGTCGAGCAGCACGGCGATCCGGCGCTCGGCGGCGAGCGAGCGCCAGAGCGCGGCCACTTCGGCGAGGCCGCGCGGCACCGGCGCGATCCCGAAGGCGCGCAGGAAGCCGCCGAGCGCCTCGGCCGGGTCGGCGGGTCCGCCCGGGGCGTGGCCGCGCAGGTCGGCGTAGAGCTGGCCGTCCGGGAAGCGGCCGGCCAGCCGGCGCAGCCACTGGGCGGCGAGCGCGGTCTTGCCCACCCCGGCCGGGCCGGTGACCACCACGGTGACGTCGGCGGCGCCGCCCGGCGTGTCCTCCAACTCGCGGTCCAGCGCCGCCAGATCGGCGTCCCGTCCGACCAACCGGCGTGGTGTCGGCGGAAGTTGGCGCGGAACCGGCAGTGCCGGGACGGCCGGCGGCGGCGCGGCCTGGCCGTAGACGGTCAACTGGTGGATCTCCCCGGCCTGGACGACCGAGCCGCCGACCCGGGCGTCGGCGAGCGAGTTGCGCGTCCCGGGCCGCGGTTCACGCGCTTCGTGCGGTTCGCGGGTGCCGTCCACCCCTCTCATCGGCCGCTCCCGACGGCCCGCCGCCGCCGAACTCCCGTTGCCCTGAACCGATCGGGCTCCACTGGTTCCCCCTACCCGTAGAACGATGGACAGAAGTGACGGGAGCGGCCGATGTGGTCGGGCAATCGGCTGCGCCCCTATATCACATGAGGCTCTTCCGGACTGCGTTATGTGTCAATAATGCCTTGCCGTACAGCGGGGTGCGGTATGGATGCGACCCCCGCAATCGTGGGATGCTCCCTGCGACACGGCAAGCTGGTAGCCAACCGGCGGGGGGCGTCACAATGGAGTTCCACCTTCTGGGTTCGGTTGAACTTTCGGTGAACGGCGAGTTGTCGGCAATTCGCTCGGACAAGCGGCGACGGCTGCTTGCCGCCCTGGCACTGGACGTCGGCCGCCCGCTCAGCCACCAACTGCTGGCCAACCGGCTGTGGGACGAGGAGCCCCCGCCCAGTGCGGTGGCCAGCATCTACAGCCATGTCTCCCGGCTGAAGGGCCAGTTGCGAAAGGCCGCCACCGATGAAGGCCTCGGCAGGTCCCGCGACACCCCGACCATCGAGAGCCGATCGCACACATATGCGCTTCATGCCGATCGCCAATTGATCGACTGGTGGCGCTTTGTCGACCTTTCCCGGCACGCCCGCCAACTCGCCGAGAACGGCGAGGACATCCAGGCCCGGACGGTGCTGGGCCGGGCCGAGGAAATCTGGCGCGGCGAACCGCTCGCCGGCCTGCCCGGCAGCTGGGCCCAGTCCACCCGCGCCACCATGGCCGACCAGCGCCTCGCCACCACCCTGCTCCGGATCGAGATCGACCTGCGGCTCGGCCGCTACGGCGAGACCGTCCCCGAACTCACCGCCCTGCGCGAGGAACGCCCCACCGACGAGCGGGTCGCCGCCCACCTGCTGGTCGCCCTGCACGGCGCCGGCCGGCAGGCGGAGGCGCTCACCGTCTACCCCACCGTCGCCCGCCGGCTGCGGGCCGACCTCGGCACCGGCCCGGGCGAGGCCCTCGTCCGGCTGCACGAGCGGATGCTCGCCGGCGGCCCGCTCACCGAACCGGCCGGACGCGCCGGCGCCACCCCGCGCCCCTCCCCCGCCCCGCGCGCCGGCGGCCCCGCGTCCGCGCCGGCCGGGCGCCGGCTGATCGGCCGCCGGACCGACCTGCGCCGGCTGCTCGGCAGCCCCGAGGAGGCGGTCGAGCAGGGCGGCGTGGTGACCGTCTCGGCGATCCTCGGCATGGCCGGGGTCGGCAAGACCACCCTGGCCCTGCACGCCGCCCACCTGATGCGGGGCCGGTTCCCCGAGGGGTACGTCCACCTCAACCTCGGCGCCCACGCCGTCAACCAGAGCCCGCTCGCGCCGCAGGCGGTCGCCACCTCGCTGCTGCGCCGGCTCGGGGTGCCGGCCACCACCATCCCGCTCGACAGCGAGGAACTGTTCGCGCTCTGCGCCGAGGTGCTCGCCACCCGGCGGGCGGTCGTCGTGCTCGACGACGCGGCCGGCGCGGCGCAGTTGCGGCCGCTGCTGCCGCCCGTGCCCGCCGCGCTGATCCTGGTGACCAGCCGCCGCCGGCTGGCCGAGATCCCGGGCTCCAGGCCGGTCTTCCTGGACCTCCTGCCGGTGGACGACGCGGTCGCCCTGTTCACCTCGGTGGTCGGGCGCGAGCGCGCCGACGACCGCAGCCGGATCGTCGAGATCGTCGACCGCTGCGGGCTGCTGCCGCTGGCCATCGAGATCGCCGCCAGCCGGTTCAAGGCGCGGCCGTCCTGGACGCTGGGCCACCTCGCGCTGCGGCTGTCCCGCAAGACCGGCCGGCTCGGTGAGATGCGGCACGACACGGAGAGCGTCGCCCGCGCCTTCGAGATGTCCTACCGGTCGCTGCCGGCCGAGCAGCAGGAGGCGTTCCGGCTGCTCGGCGCCCACCCGGGACCGGACATCGGCCTGCACGCGGCGGCGGCACTGCTCGGCCGGTCGGTCGACGAGACGGACCACCTGCTGGAGGCGCTGCTGCATTGCCATCTGGTGCAGGAGAACTCGCCCGAGAGGTACCAACTCCACGACCTCCTCCGGGATTACGCGCTCGCCCTGACCCGGGACGAGGGCGCCGGGGAGGAGGGCGGGGCCGCGTTGCGGCGGCTGCTCGGATTCACGCTCCGCGCGGCCGACCAGGCGGACCGGCTGCTGTATCCCCGGCGTTCACGCCTGCCCCTCCCGGAGTTTCGCCAATTGCCGGGAATGGAAACGTTGTTGTACGACCTTGACCTGGATTCGCACGAGTCGGCGCGGGAGTGGCTGGACACCGAACAGGCCGCCCTGACCGCCCTGGTCCCGCACGCCCGCGCCACCGGCCACCCGGAGGCCGCCGCCTGGCTCGCCCACGTCCTGGCCGGCCGCCTGGACGCCCAGGCCTACTGGAGCGAGGCCCACGACATGCACCAGGCCGCGGCCGCGCACTGGCGTTCAGCGGCGAACGACCGCTGCGAGGCCCGCGCCCTGATCGACCTCGGCGCCACCCTGGCCAACGCCTCCCGCTACCCCGCCGCCTTCGAGGCCCTCGACCGCGGCCTCACCCTGGCCCGCCGGGAACAGGACCCCGACGCCACGGCGGAGGCGCTGAGCATCCTGGGTCGCGTGCTCTGGCACCGGGGCGCCCTACCCCGGTCCCTCGCCCTGCAGGAGGAGGCCCTACGGATTCGAAGAGACCACGGCGACCTCTGGAATACCGCACGCTGCCTCGCCAACCTCGGCATCGTCCAGCGCTCCCTCGGAAATCACGGAATGGCGCTCGCGGCCTACGAGGGAGCACTTCCATTGGCCCGGCGATTCCAGGACAGAACCTTCGAGATGAGAATTCTGAACAATATCGGAGATCTCCACCTGGCGGCGGGAAACCTCTCCGCCGCGCGCTCCGGATTCGAACGGGTCCTCCAATTCCCGGAGGGCGCCATCTCGACATTCGATCTCGCCGTGGTGAAAATCAACCTGGCGGCCACCCTCAGGATCCCGGAGGAGCTCGACCGGTCGTTGGCACTTCACCGGCAGGCATTGACCGTCTTCCGCTCGGTGAGTGCCGTCAAACATGAGGCCGACGCGCTCAACGGCCTGGGCCACGCGCTTCGCTCGGCCGGCCACCCCGCGGATGCCCGCGATCAGCACGCCATCGCCCTTGAGCTGGCTCGCTCGGCGGGAACGGCCCACGAGGAGGCTGCGGCTCTCTACGGCCTCGGCCGCGCCGAGGCCGCCCTCGGCGCTCAGGCCGAGGCTGTCGAGCACCTGTCATCTTCGATCAGCCTCTCCGACCGGCTCGGCGCGGCCGATCAGGCCGCGCTCGCCAGGAAAGCCATGGCCGACATCAGGGCGATCGAATGCCCGGACGGATAGCTTCCGGTTTCTCCGGTACACCATTCGCAATTATTGATCGAACTTGATCAACTAGAAGCATCGAGGACGCCGGAAAGCGACACCCGCAGCCACCTTCGAACAAACACCAATGATTCACATGGAGGGTCGGGCCGACAGCCGCCCGCGGGCTCCCGCGTCTGGTAGAAATGGCTTCGAGCGACGAACGCGGTGTCGCTCGGCCGTCGTTGAGATCCCAGGAAAGGCGCCATGTTCACCTTCTCTGCCCTGATAGCCGCAATCGCCGCGATGCCCATTTGGTGCTGACTCGGGCACCGGCAACGCCGGAGGGCGCGACCGGGGTTCCGGTCGCGCCCTCCGGCGTTGCCGGCGGGGGTCAGATCGTCGTGGTGAGGGGGACGGCTGCCTCGGGGGTGAGGAGGCGGGCTGTCAAGGTCTCGGTGAGGTACAGGTTGACGGTGTCGGGGGTGTGGGAGAGGTAACCGACGCTGACGTCCTGGCCGAGGTGGAGTTCGAAGTCGCCGCCGCGGGTGGAGAGCAGCAGGGCGCCTTCGAGGGCGGGGGCCCAGATGAGTTCGCCGTCGAGGAGGCGGGCGATGTGGCTGGCGACCGGGTAGCCGTGGTCGGAGGTCTCGTTGACGGCGGTGTAGGCGTCGGCGCCGAGGAGGAGGGCGTAGGGGCCGCCGACGCCGGCCAGACGGAGGGTGGTGAGGGCGCGGCTGACGGCCTCCGGGTACTCGCGGACGTCGGCGGGGAGCGGGACGGCGGGGTTGGTGGCGGCCGCGCGGATGCCCTCGATGCCGGCGGCCGGGTAGCCGTCGAAGAGGGCGCGGTCCTCGGTGAGGGCGAGGGTGCGGGCGGCGTCCTTCACGGGCTGCCAGTCGCTGTCCCTGGAGCCGCGTTCGACGTCGTCCACGGCGGAGCGGTCGACCGGGAAGGGCACCCGGAGTTCGACGAGCGGCCGCACCTCGCGGGCGTGCGCCTGGACCCCCGGGTTGGGCGGCTCGATGGCCGTGAGGTGGCCGGTGCCGACGGCCGCGAGGGTGGGACCGTCCGGGCCGCTCAGGTCGACGACGCGACGGCCGGCGAGGTGGAGCTTGAAGGTCTGCCGGGCCTCCTCCTCGATCTCCGCCCAGGCCGCGGCGGAGACGGGGGCGAGTTCGCGGTGCAGGTTGTTCATGGCGCGGGGGTGCCTTTCAGGCTGCCGATGGCGAGGGAGCCGTCGGAGGAGACAGCGGAGGAGGGGACAGCGGAGGAGGAGAGGGCGGCGGAGGGGACGGAGGAGGCGGCGAGCGCGGGGACGGCGAGCGGCGCGGGCGGCGGGGCGTCCAGGAGGTCGGCGGTCGGGACGTGGAACAGGGTGCCGGTGGCCGCGGTGGAGAAGTCGAGCAGGCGGTCGTGGGCGCCGGGCGGGCGGCCGACGAACATGTTCTCCAGCATCTCCTCGGTCACCGCCGGGGTGCGCGAGTAGCCGATGAAGTACGTCCCGAACTCCCCGCCCCCGGCGAAGGAGCCGAACGCCATGTTGAACCGCATGATCTGCCGCTCCTCGCCGTCCGGGCCGGTGACGCTGGTCAGCGCGACGTGCGAGTCGGCGGGCTTGACGTCGTCGGCGAGCTCGATGTCGGTGAGCTTGGTGCGGCCGACCGCGCGCTCCTGCGCCTCGACCGGGAGGCGGTTCCAGGCGTCCAGGTCGTGCAGGTACTTCTGGACGATCACATAGCTGCCGCCCGCGAACTCCGGGTCCTCCGCGCCGATCAGGACGGCGGCGGCCGCCGCCCGGCCCTCGGGGTTCTCGGTGCCGTCGACGAAGCCCAGCAGGTCGCGGTCGTCGAAGTAGCGGAAGCCGTGCACGGCGTCGACCACGGTGGCGGCGCCGGCGAGGCGGTTGGTGAGCTGGCCGGCGAGTTCGAAGCAGAGGTCCATCCGGGCGGCGCGCAGGTGGAACAGCAGGTCGCCGGGGGTGGCCGGGGCCCGGTGGCGGGCGCCGGCGATCTCCCGGAACGGGTGCAGCTCGGCCGGGCGGGGGCCGTCGAAGAGCCGGTCCCAGGCGTCCGAGCCGATGCCGGTGACACAGGTCAGGCCGGCGTCGGGGGCGCGGAAGCCGACCGCGCGGCGCAGGCCCGCCAGGTCGGGCAGCAGGGCCCGGACGGCGGGCTCGCCGCCGGGGTCGACGGTGAGGACGAGGAAGATCGCGGCGGTGGTGAGCGGGCTGAGGACGGGCTGCGGCATCGGCGGACTCCGGTCTCCGGGGTCTGATCATCCGTACGATTACACCCCAGAGCGGACATTTCGGCACGGGCGGCAGGCCGAGGAGGGAACAGGAGGGGAAAGCGGACGGCCCCTCACCGGGGAGCACCGGCGAGGGGCCTGACGACGGGGATGACGACGGGGATGACGGCGACGACGGAAGGACGCGGACGGAGCGGCCCCGTCAGGACGCGGCGCCGCGGCGGCGCAGACCGAGGGCCGTGACCAGGGCGCCCAGGGCGACCGCCGCGACCGGGACCACCAGGGCGGCCCGGAAGCCGTCCAGTCCGGAGCGCCCGGCACCGGTGGCGGCCAGGTGGACGGCGGTGACCGCGGAGAGGCCGAGCGCCGCGCCGAACTGGAAGGCGGTGTTGAGCAGCCCGCCGGCCAGCCCCTGCTCCTCCTCGGCGACGCCGTCGGTGGCGGCGATCGTCAGCGGCCCGTAGGCGAGGGCGAAGGCCAGGCCGGTGAGGATCATGGTCGGGAACATCATCGGATAGCTCCAGTCCAGGCCCACCGGCAGGAAGAGCGCATAGGACAGGACCGCCAGGACGAAGCCGCCGAGGATCACCCGGACGGTGCCGAACCGCTCCACCAGCCGGGGCGTGAGGGTCGGCGCGAGCACCGCGTCCACGCCGACCGCGAGCAGCGCGAGGCCGGTCTGCAGCGGGGTCCAGCCGCGCAGGTCCTGCAGGTGGAGGGTGACGGTGAACTGGAAGCCGAAGAAGGAGCCGGCGAACAGCAGCGCGCCGAGGTTGGCGCGCAGCAGCGGGCCGGAGCGCAGCAGGCCGAGGCGGACCAGCGGTGCGGCGGAGCGCCGTTCGATCGCGGCGAAGGCGGCAAGCAGGGCCAGTCCGCCGGCCAGCTCGGCCAGGGTCAGGAGGGCGGCGGCGTCCGGCTCGCCGAGCCGCACCACCGTGTGGACCAGCAGCAGCATGGCGCCGGTGGCGGTGGCGGCGCCGGCCAGGTCGAAGCGCTCGCCGGGTCGGCGGACGGGCGGGTGGTCGCGCGGGAGCAGCGGCAGGGCGGCGAGCAGCAGGGCGCCGGCGAGCAGGACCGGGGCGAAGAAGACCCAGCGCCAGCTGATCGCGGTGAGCAGGCCGCCGGCCACCAGGCCGAGGGAGAAGCCGGCCGCCGCGGTGCCGGCGTAGAGGAGCAGCGCGCGGTTGCGGCGCGGGCCCTCGGCGAAGGCGGTGGTGATGATCGCCAGGCCGGCGGGCGTCATGAAGGCGGCCGCGAGTCCGGTGGCGAAGCGGGCCAGGATGAGCACCCAGGGGGCGCCGGCGAGGCCGCCGAGGCCGGAGAAGAGGACGAAGACGGTGAGCCAGAACAGGAACATCCGGCGCCGTCCGAGCAGGTCGGCGGTGCGGCCGCCGAGCAGCATGAAGCCGCCGTAGCCGAGCACGTAGGCGCTGAGCACCCAGCTGAGCGAGCCGGTGCCCATGCCGAGGTCGGCGCGGATCGAGGGGAGCGCCACGTTGAGCATGGCGACGTCGATGCCCTCCAGGAAGATCGCGCCGCACAGGACGAGGAGGACGGCGGTCTCACGGCCGGTGAGGCGGGTGACCGGGGGCGGGGCGGCGGGCGCGGGGACGGGCGTACCGGTTTCGGGCACGGCTGAGGACGTGGACACGGAGGTCTCCTGGGAGTGCGCGGGGAGGCGGGGGCGCCGGACGGGGCCGCGGTTCTCCCCGGTCCGGTCGGTTCCCTCTTGTAACCACCGCCATCCTGAGGCAGCATCAGGGACCATGGAAGAAGGCACTTTGACGTCACCGACGCACTGCGCGGTCACCGAGGACGACTACGACGTGCTCCAGTGGGACACCCGGGAGGACTGCGAGGTCCGGCAGATCCTCGACCGGATCGCCGACAAGTGGTCGCTGCTGGTGATCGCGCTGCTGGACCGCGGTTCGCTGCGCTTCACCGAGCTGCGGCGGGAGATCGACGGGGTCAGCCAGCGGATGCTGACCGTCACGCTGCGGCAGCTGGAGCGGGACGGTCTGGTCGAGCGGACGGTGCACCCGGTGGTGCCGCCCCGGGTGGACTACGCACTGACGCCGCTGGGGCGGACGCTGCACGAGACGGTCCGGTCGCTGGTCACCTGGACGGAGGCGCACCAGCGCGAGATCGCGGCGGCCCGGGCCTCGTACGACGCGCGGGTGGGCTGAGCGCACGCAAGAGGGGCGGGCCCGGTCTCCCGGGCCCGCCCCTTCCGTCGTGCCGTGCGCCGTCAGACCCGCAGGGCCGCCAGCTGCTCGGCGAACGGGACCACGGCCTCCTCCGACGCCCCGCCGTCCGCCGCCGGCCCGCTGGGGGCGCGGCCGGCGATCAGCCCGGCGAGCTCGCCGGCGGCCCGGTCGATCCGGCCCGGCAGTCCGTCGGTGAGCCGGTCCCCCGTGGTGCCCCAGTCGTCGGTGGCCGCGTAGACCGAGGTCGGGACGACCACCGAGCGCAGGTAGCCGAACAGCGGCCGGACGGCGTGCTCCAGGGCCAGCGAGTGCCGGGGCGTGCCGCCGGTGGCGGCGATCAGCACCGGCTTGCCGCTGAGCACGTCCGGGTCGATCACGTCGAAGAACGACTTGAACAGCCCGCTGTAGGAGGCGGTGAAGATCGGCGTCACCGCGATCAGCCCATCGGCGCGGGTGACCGTCTCGATCGCCTCGCGCAGCGCGGCGCCGGGGAAGCCGGTGACGAAGTTGTGCGCGATGTCGGTGGCGAGGTCGCGCAGTTCGATCACCGTCACCTCCACCTCGCGCCCGTCGGCGGCGAGCCGGCGGACCGTCGCGTCGGCCAGCCGGTCCGCGAGCAGGCGCGTCGAGGACGGCTTGCTCAGGCCGGCGCTGACCACCGCCAGTCGGTACGCGGTCACTTGGCCACCTCCACGTTCTCCTCGGTGTTCTGCTCCTGCTCCCGGCGGGCGCGGTCGGCCGCGACCAGCGAGGCGTGGGTCGGCGCGTCCGGGACGCCGGCCGGGCGGCCCTTGGCGAACTCCTCGCGCAGCACCGGCACGACCTCCTCGCCGAGCAGGTCCAGCTGCTCCAGCACGGTCTTCAGCGGCAGGCCGGCGTGGTCCATCAGGAACAGCTGGCGCTGGTAGTCGCCGAAGGTCTCGCGGAAGGCCAGGGTCTTCTCGATGACCTCCTGCGGGCTGCCGACGGTGAGCGGGGTCTGGTCGGTGAACTCCTCCAGCGACGGCCCGTGTCCGTACACCGGCGCGTTGTCGAAGTACGGGCGGAACTCGCGCACCGCGTCCTGCGAGTTCTTGCGCATGAACACCTGGCCGCCGAGGCCGACGACCGCCTGCTCGGGGGTGCCGTGGCCGTAGTGGGCGTAGCGCTCCCGGTAGAGGTTGATCAGCTTCTGGAAGTGCTCCTTGGGCCAGAAGATGTTGTTCGCGAAGAAGCCGTCGCCGTAGTACGCGGCCTGCTCGGCGATCTCGGGGCTGCGGATCGAGCCGTGCCAGACGAACGGCGGGACGCCGTCGAGCGGGCGCGGGGTGGCGGTGAAGGACTGCAGGGGGGTGCGGAAGCGGCCCGACCAGTCGACCACGTCCTCGCGCCACAGCTGGTGCAGCAGCGCGTAGTTCTCGATCGCGAGCGGGATGCCCTGGCGGATGTCCTTGCCGAACCACGGGTAGACCGGGCCGGTGTTGCCGCGGCCCATCATGAGGTCCACCCGGCCGTCGGCGAGGTGCTGGAGCACCGCGTAGTCCTCGGCGATCTTCACCGGGTCGTTGGTGGTGATCAGCGTGGTGGAGGTCGAGAGGATGATGCGGTCGGTCTGCGCCGCGATGTAGCCGAGCAGGGTGGTCGGCGAGGACGGCACGAACGGCGGGTTGTGGTGCTCACCGGTCGCGAAGACGTCCAGGCCGACCTCCTCCGCCTTGCGGGCGATGGCCACGGTGGCCTTGATCCGCTCGTGCTCGGTCGGGGTGCGGCCGGTCGTCGGGTCGGGGGTGACATCGCCGACGGTGAAGATTCCGAACTGCATGCTGCTCACCACACTCCAGGCTGAATCCCGCTGGGAAACCCGGCTCAGGATCCGATCGTCAAAGTTTCAACCACCTTAGCATCCGCCGTCCGGGGGTTATTCCCCTCAGCGCCCGACTCCTGGCCCGAGACCGCACTACGGGCCCGCAGGGCGTCCGGGAACAGGGTCAGCAGGCCCGCGACGGCCAGCGCGACCCCCAGCCAGAGGGCGGCGCGCAGGCCCCAGAGGTCGATGGCGAGCCCGCCGAGCAGGGAGCTGAGGATGACGCCCAGCGTGATGAAGGAGTTGTGGAGGGTGTTCACCAGCGGACGGGCGTTGCCGATCCGCTGCACCCGCGAGGCCATCGCCGGGTTCATGGTGACGCCGACCAGCCCGACCCCGAGCAGCAGGCCGACCGCCGGCACCCGGAGCTGGGCGAAGAGCGCGAGGCCGGCCAGGAAGACGGTGTTCAGCGCCAGGCCGACGGCGAGCACCGGCAGCGCGTACCGGTCGGCGAGCCGGCCCACCACGGTGTTGCCGACCACCGTCGCCGCGCCGTAGGCGACCAGCAGCAGCGGGACGGAGCCGGTCGCGAAGCCGGTGATCCCGGTCAGGATCGGGTTGACGTAGCTGAACAGCGAGAAGGTGGCGCCGATGATCAGGGTGCTGGTGACGAAGGCCAGCCAGAGCCGCCGGTCGCGCAGCACGCCCAGCTCGGCGCGGAGCGAGCCGCCGCCCTCGGCGCGGCCGGTGTCCGGCACCCCGGCGACGGTCGCCAGCGCGACCGCCACGGTGAGGACGGCCACCGCCCAGAACGCCGCCCGCCAGCCGAGGCGCTCGCCGATGACGGTGGCCAGCGGCAGGCCGAGCAGGGTGCCCAGCATCAGGCCGTTCATCAGCACGGCGATCGCCCGGCCGCGCAGCTCGGGGCGGGCCAGCTGGACGCAGAGCGAGATCGAGATGCCGAAGAAGGCCTGCGCGGCGACCCCGCTCACCACCCGGGCCACCAGCATCACCGGATAGCCGGAGGCGGTCGCGGCCAGCAGGTTGCCGACCAGGAAGATCGCGAAGAGCAGCATCAGCGCCCGCTTCTGACGCATCCTCAGCAGCGAGACGGTGAGGAACGGGCCGCCGAAGGACATCGCCACGGAGAAGGCGGTGATCAGGTAGCCGATCTGCGGGACGGTCGCGTCGAGTCCCTCCGCCAGCTGCGGCATCAGCCCGGCGACGGCGAACTCACTGGTCACCATCGCGAAGATGCCGAGGGCGAGGACGTACACGGCACGTGGCATGGGAGGACTCCCCCGATAGTTTTGGATGGATCGGTTCAAAATAAGGGCAGGACGAAGTCGGGGCAGGCCGAAGTCAGGGCAGGCGAGAGCACGCCCCCCCCCCGGGGGCAGGCCGCTCCGGTCAGGGGGTGAGCGCGTCCACCGCGGTGGCGGCGATGGCCTCGACGGCGGCCCGGTCGGCCCCGCCCTTGGCGGCGACCCGGATCCCGGCGATCACCGCGTTCACGAAGCGGGCCAGCTCGCCCGCCTCCCGCCGCCCGGCGATCTCGCCCGCCCGCTGACCGGCACCGATCGCGGCCCCCAGCGCGGCGAGCCGCACCTGCTGGTCCCGCTCCAGCACCGCGGCCGCCTCCGGGTCGCGCCCGGCCAGCTCCACGACGGTGTTCACGGTCAGGCAGCCGATGCTGCGCCCCTGCGGGCGGTTCTCGAACTCCCCGTCGACGACCCGCGCCAGCAGCATCCGGACCCGCTCCAGCGGGGGCAGCTCCGGATCCTCCAGCAGTGCGACCTGCGGGACGGTCATCAGCTCGTTGTAGCGGTCCAGCGACCGCCGGAACAGGTCGCGCTTGCTGCTGAAGGTGTTGTAGATGCTGCTCCGCCCGAGGCCGGTCGCCACGCAGAGGTCCTGGGTGGAGGTGGCCTCGTAGCCGTTCGCCCAGAACGCGCGCATCGCCGCGTCCAGCGCCCGGTCCTCGTCGAAGGTGCGCGGTCTCGCCATGGCAGCACCGTAGCTGTTTTGGACCGTACGGTGCAATACGCCTTCCCGACCGCCCGCCGGCCGGGCGGAGCGGGACAATGGGAGGAGCCGGGAGCGGTCGGCCGGAGCACCCGAAGGGCGGCGAACCGATGGCGGCGTACATCGCGGTGAGCGCGCTGAGCCACGAGGGCCTGCAGCGCGAACGGAACGAGGACAGCCTCACCGTCGGGCCGTGGACGCTCTGCGCGACGGTCACCACCAACCCGCAGACCCTGCTCTTCCCGCTCGGCCCGCCCTGCCTGGTCGCGGTCGCCGACGGGCTCGGCGGCCACCCCGGCGGCGAGGTCGCCAGCGCCCTGGTCGCCCGGCGGCTGGCGGCGGCGGGGCCGGGGCTCGACGGCGAGGAGAGCGTCCGGGACGCCCTCCAGCACTGCAACCAGGACGTGTACGCGGCCGCCGGCGGCGATCCCGGGCTGGCCGCGATGGGCACCACGGTGGCGGGCCTGGTGCTGCTGGAGGACCGGGCCGTGGTCTTCAACATCGGCGACAGCCGCGTCTACCGCCTCGGCGACGGCGGACTGCGCCGGGTCAGCGTGGACGACAGCCCGCCGCTGCCGCCCGGACGGCGCACCACCTCGGTGGTCACCCAGACGCTCGGCGGCTCGCTCGGGCTGACCTTCGTCGAGCCGCATGTGCGCAGCGCGCCGCTGGCCGTCGGCGACCGGTACCTGGTGTGCAGTGACGGGCTGACCGACCCGGTGCCGGAGGAGGAGCTGTCGGCGCTGCTCGCCCGACCGCCGGCGGAGGCCGAACGGGCCGACGGGCGGGCCGCGTTCGAGCTCTGGAAGGCCGCGATCGAGGCCGGCGGGCCGGACAACATCACGCTCGCCCTGGTGCGGGTCGGGGAGTAGCGGCCGACGACGCGGGAGGGCCCCGGCGGTGTGCCGCCGGGGCCCTCGGTCAGTTCGGGAGGATCACAACTCCTCGGTCAGTACTCGGCCTTGATGCTCGCGCCGGAGAAGCCCTGCTGGGCGTAGAGGCTCAGGAAGACGTAGCCGGCCGGCGGGTTGGTGATGGTCAGGGTCTCGGTGTTGTCGGCGTTGGCGGACCTGGTGGTGTAGGAGTCGGTGTAGGCCCAGCTCTTGTCGTTGAAGTAGAGGTCGGCGTTGCCGGTGCCGCCCGTGCTGGTGAGCTTCAGCTGCGTCACCCCGGCGGGGAGGAGCAGGTAGAAGTGCGCGTAGTTGCCGGTGGTCGCCGCCGCGTTGTCGCGCCCGCAGTTCCGGTCCAGCCGGCGGGTGTCCGCGTCGGTGCACTGGCCGGAGCCCGAGCCGCCGCCGACGGTGACGTCCTGGCGGGTGCTCGCGGTGGCGCCCTTGTCGTCGGTCACCGTGAGCGTGACGGTGTAGGTGCCGGCCTTGGCGTACGTCTTGGCCGGGTTGGCGGCGGTGCCGGTGGTGCCGTCGCCGAAGTCCCAGACGCGGGAGGCGATCGTGCCGTCCCGGTCGGTGGAACCGTCGGTGAAGGTCACCGCCAGGCCGGAGACCGCGCTGGTGAAGGCGGCGGTGGGCGGCTGGTTGCCGGGCGGGTTGGTGTCGCCGCCGCAGGCGCCGGCCGCGCAGGCGGTCAGCCAGCGGTCGAAGTCCGCGTCGTAGCGGGTGCCGATGGTGGTCTTGAGCAGGGTGCGGGCGCCGTTCCAGTCACCGGCGCGGTACTTGGCGAGCACGGCGTCCATGTCGGAGCGGTGCTGCTCCAGCATGTAGCGCACGGCCAGGTAGCCCCAGCGGTAGACGCGCTCCTGGTCGCCGTACCCGGTGTCGAAGAGGTCGGAGAGCCGGTAGGTGTGGAGGCCGGCGGCGGTGATCGCCGCGGTGTAGGCCTCCTTGCGGTACCCGTAGGAGATGTACTCGGCGAAGCCCTCGACCCACCAGACGGTCGGGGTGGTCATGCCGGCGTCGAAGTCGCCGTACATGTCGAACCGGCCGTCGAGGTAGTGGGTGTACTCGTGGTTGAGGTTCCAGATCTGGAAGTCCGGCGTCCAGTCGGCCTCGTAGGCGAGGAAGCGCGGCTGGTTGCCGGCCTCGTTCGGCTTGCCCTCCAGGTACATGCCGCCGTTGTTGGTGTCGATGCCGTAGATGCCGGCCGCGAACACGGCGTAGTCGAAGCGCGTGTGGAAGACCACGACCTCGATCTTGGTGTTCTGGTCGTTGGCGACCGGGCCGCCGTCCTTGGCCACCGAGTGGAAGTAGGCGTCCTGGCCGTTGAGGCTGGAGCAGGTGGTGGCCAGCTGTCCGGCGTCCAGCTTCTGGGCGAGGACGCGGATGCTCGGGCTGCAGGTGTGGTCGACGGTCAGGACGGCCGCCCGGAGCCGGGCGGGGGCGTCACAGGTGCCGTAGGAGGCGCACTTGCCCGGGTCGTAGGCCTCGGCCATCTCGGCGACGGCCGCCCACTGGTAGGACGTGCGGTCGCTCGGCGAGGACGTGTCGGCCAGCCCCTTCATCTGCGGGCCGACCTTGGGCCGCAGCGGCTCGTACTGCAGGAAGCGGCCCAGCTCCCGGGTCGCGTTGTAGACCAGGAAGGTGTAGTCGCCGCCGAGCAGGGCGCCGTTGGCGGTGGCGAAGGCGTAGAGCGCGTCGAGCACGCCCTGGTCGGCCTGCACCGCCTCGACGAAGCCCTCCGTCTGGTGGCCGCGCCACAGCACGGTGAACACGCTGTTGAGCGCGTTGCCCATGTTCGCCGGGTTGTGGGTGGCGGCGTCGTACGCGCCCAGCAGGCGCTTGACCACCGGCAGGTAGCGGACGTTCTCCTGCGCGCTGTCGATCAGGGTGATCGCCTCCCCGAGCGTGCCCGCGTTGGCGGCGGAGACGTCCCGGGAGTGCGCGCTGTTGAAGAAGCCGTCCAGCGCTCCGCGGATCGAGGTCTGCAGGGCGGTGCCGTAGGTGCCGACGTCGGACGCGTGGTACCACTGCACGTAGTAGCCGGCCCGCAGGAACAGCACCAGCTGGGCGGTGGAAGTGGAGTTGTCGCCCGGGTAGTTCGCGGCGTTGTCGCGCAGGGCGTCCGCCACGGTGACCATCTGGGACTCGCGGAACGTCCCGTTCGCGTCACCGCCGGTCAGCAGGAACAGGCTGTTGATGCAACCGAGGTCGGCCGCCTTGACGGCATCGACCAGCGCGCCGCCGGTCCGGCTGAAGTCGGGGATGTTGCACGGCTTTTCGGCGAGAGCCATGGGGGCGCTCTCGCCGAAGGCCTTGGCGAGCTCGGCCTTCCGCTCCGGCGTCGACAGGGTCTCGGTGCGCTCGGGGTCCGTGGTCGAGAACGGGGCGCGGTCACGGGCCGGCGCCGTCCTCGTCCGGTCGTCGGTGGCCGGAGCGTCCCCGATCGCGGGCTGCGGGGCCAGACCGGCGGGGCCGGCCGAGGTCGCGGGCGAGCCTCCGCCGGGCGGCGGCGAGGCCTGGGGGGCGGCCTGGGCGCGCGGGGTGAACAGTCCGACCGCCACGAGCATCGCGAGGAGGAGCGTCAACAGCCTCGCGATGTGCGGTCGTTGGTGCAAAGGACGTGCGGTACTCACGTGGGGGCCTCCAGGCCTTCGTCGACCGCGTTGGGGGCGCGGCCGGTGGGGGTGGTGAGGACCGTTGCGATGGCACCGTTCAGGGCGGTGCCATCGAGCACCGGTGGGGAGTGTGACATGTACAATTGCATGCATCACATGGCCTAGGAAGCCCCAGAACCGACAACTGCCGCTTCGGCACAGGAACTTCACGGAACGAGCGCAGAACGACAAAGGCCGCCGGTCGATGACCGGCGGCCTCTGCGGGCGGCGATGTCGCCACCGCGGTGTGTCAGTCGCGGACGAGGAGCACCACGCCCGCGGTGATCAGACCGAGCACGAGCGCGGCCGCGCCGTACGACAGCCGGTGCGAGCGCACCACCGGCAGGTAGCGGTCCACCGCGTAGCGGCCGGGGCCGGTCAGCGCGAGCGCCGCCGCTGCGGCGATCAGGAGCAGCTCGTACTCGCTGCCGCCGTTCATGGCGAAGAAGCTGCCGCTCCAGGTGACGGCGAGGGCGTTGAGCATGGTGCCCAGGATCGCGGCGGCGGCCAGCGGGGCCAACAGGCCGACGGCGAGCGCCAGTCCGCCGCCGGTCTCGGTGAGGCCGGCCACGACGGCCATGGCCTTGGCCGCCGGGTAGCCCTTCATCTCGAAGAACTTGGCGGTGCCGTCGATCCCGCCGCCGCCGAACCAGCCGAAGAGCTTCTGGCTGCCGTGCGCGGCCATGGTCAGGCCGAGGGCCAGGCGCAGCAGCAGGAGGCCTGCGTCATAGGCGTGCGGGGAGGTGGCCGCCGAGCCGGGGGCTCTCCCGGCCGCGGCGAGGGGGGTGGTGGGGGCGGTCGTGCTCGGGCTGCTGCTCGGCATGCGCGTCTCCATCGAAAAAAGGGGGGTTCGTCGATACTGGCCGGATTTGTTCAAATTCGAACCAGCGGGGTGGTTTGACCGTACCTGGAAGTTTGAATTTGAACAACTGCTTGGGCAGGAGATTTTGGCGTGACCGGGTCAGTAGTGGTGTAGACCGGCGTACGAAGGCGCGAGGCGGGGCAGGCTCAGGGCATGGCACATCGCAACGAACACCGGCGGGCGGAGGACAAGGGCACCCCGCACGCCGAGGCCCTCGCCGCCTTCACCGAGCGGGTGCGACTGGTCACCCCCGACCAGTGGGACGCGCCCACCCCCTGCGCCGACTGGACCGTGCGCGATCTGGTCAACCACCTCACCGGCGAGCAGCTCTGGGTGCCCGAGCTGCTGATGGGCGCCACCGTCTCCGAGGTCGGCGCCCGCTTCGACGGCGACGTCCTCGGCGACGACCCGGTGGGCGCCTGGGCCGCCGCCGCGGACGCCGCCCGCGACGCCTTCGCCGTCCCCGGCGCCACCGAGCTCATCGTGCACCTCTCGTTCGGCGACGTCTCCGGCCGGTACTACCTGGACCAGCTCACCGCCGACGCCGTCGTGCACACCTGGGACCTCGCCGAGGGCATCGGCCGGCTCACCCGGCTGCCGGAGGACCTGGTGGACTTCGCGCTCGCCGAGTACGCCGGCTACGGGGACCTCTCCGGCAGCGGGCTGTTCGACCCGCCGCTGCCGGTGCCCGACGACGCCGGTCCGCAGACCCGGATGCTCGCCCTCACCGGGCGCCGGGACCGCCCCTGACCTGCGGCGACACTTGCTCCGCCCGAGCAGTGGGCGCGGCGCCGGATACTGGAGGTGTCGGGGGGCGGAGCCGCAGCAGACGGGAGAGGCGGGCGCGCCATGAGCCGCAGGCCGGACATCCTCGGCGAGTTCACCGCGGAGCACCGCGCGGTGGAGGACCTGCTCGCGCGGATCGAGGCCGACCGGGAGGCGGGAGCGGAGCAGGACCGGCTGCTCGGACAGCTCACCGACCTGCTGTTCAGCCACTGCGCGGCGGAGGAGGAGCACCTGTTCCCGGTCGTCCAGCACGATGTGCCGGACGGCGGAGCGATGGTGTTCCGGTGCATCCACGACCACCTCGCGATCGGCCAGTACCTCGCGGACCTGCAGGCCCTCCCGGCCGGCGACCCCGCGCCGGCCACCCTGTTGCGCGGGCTGGCTGAGCTGCTGCGCCGGCATCTGGCGACCGAGGAGGAGCAGCTGTTCGCGGCCGCCCGCAAGGCCCTCCCCGCCACCGCCCGGAACGCGCTCGCCGAACGGCTGCGGGCCGATCGGGCGGAGAGCGCCGAGGCCGGGCGGTAGCGGTCGCGGGGTCCCGGGGCCGCGGGACCGCCAGTCAGGGCTTGGCGCTGATCACCGCGAAGCGGCCGCCCTCCGGGTCCTTGAGCCGGGCCACCCGCCCGTACGGCGAGTCGAACGCCGGGCCGAGCGCGGTGCCGCCGAGCGACTCCGCCCTGGCCACCGCCGCGTCGGTGTCCGGCACCGAGAACGACACCTCCCAGTGCGGCGGCATGCCCGCCGGACCGCCCGCCTGCTCCTTGGCGAGCGCGGCCACGCTGTGGCCCTCGGCCCGCAGCACCACCCGGTCGTGCTCCCAGCGGACCTCGAACCGCTCCGGGTCCCGGCCGTCCCAGCGGAACACCTGGCCGTAGAAGAGCGCCGCCGCGAACGGGTCCGGGGTGCGCAGCTCGATCCAGACCGGCGCGCCCATCAGGTCCAGCCGCCGGGCCCGGCCCAGCGGGCCCTCCCAGATGCCGAACACCGCGCCCGCCGGGTCCGCGGCGAACGCCACCCGGCCCGCGTCGAAGGAGAGCGGGCCCACCGCGAGCGTCGCACCGCGCTCGCGGACCGCGTCGGCCGCGGCGTCCGCGCTCTCCGTGCCGAAGTAGCTGGTCCAGGCGACGGGCATGTCCCAGCCGCCGCTCGCCACGCCCAGGCCGGCCACCGCCTCGCCACCGGTCACGGCGTGCACGTACGGGCCGAAGCGGTCCGGTCCCGGCTCGAACTCCCAGCCCAGCAAAGGCCCGTAGAAGGCCTTGGCCGCGTCGAGGTCGCGCGCCATCAGGCTCACCCAGCACGGGACGGCCGCCACGCAGCGCACCTCGGCCGTTGTCCCACCGCTGACCATCGCGACCACCTCCGAGACCCCGGCCGCCGGGCCCCTCCCGACTCCCACGGCCGTCCGGCCGTCCGGGCGAGTTCAGCCTAGGGTGTGGCCGACCCTTCGGGGTGGATCAGCACGCGGGGTGGGGTGAAGGCGTAGTGAGGCCGTCGTGAGGGGCGTGCATGGGAGGCTTCGCGCCCCTTGGGTTCAGAGCACGGGCGCACCGCCGAACCCGTCGTGGCCGGCGCCCGGGGCGGTCAGGGCCAGCCAGCCGTGGCCGCGGACCGGGGTGTCGGCGGTGATCGCGGCGGGATTCACGGAGAGGCCGGCGGCGGCCGCGCCGATGGACTCGACCAGGGAGGCGTGGGGCTCGACCTCGTCGTCCTCGTCGAGATCCTCGGCGGTGGGCAGCGGCTCCCAGGGCAGCGGCTCCCCCGTCCACTCCGGCTCGCCGTACCGCCAGTACCCCCGCACCAGGGTGCCGTGCTCGGCGGCGGCCCAGATGACGGAGTCGGCGAACGGGTCCTGGAAGAACACCTGGGCACGGCCGCAGACGGCGCTGAGGCGCTCGACCACCTCGTGCGGCCACCACGTCGTCTCCCGCAACGGGGACTCCGCGTAGATCAGCCGCCAGCCCGCGTACTCGGGGGTGACGAAGACCCGGTGCACCGGCCCGGGCGCGTACTTCTCGTCGTCCCCCTGCGCGGCCAGCCCGTACCGGACGGTGACGGGGATCCGGTCGTGCAGCCCCAGCGCGGCGAAGGCCTCCTCGTACGCCTCCCCCGGGACGGCCAGCCACCAGTGGTCGGGCAGCGGGCCCGGGCGCTCGGCCTCGAACGCCCGGCGGACGGCGTGCTCGTCGACCCCGCGCGCCGACGCCCCGGCGCCCAGGACGGCGAGGAGCGCGGTGATCGCCTCGGGGGCGGGAACGGCGGCGGTCGCGGTGTTCATGACGGAGACGCTAGCCGAGGGGTCCGACAGCCCGTCACCCGCACGGGTGAGCCCGGGCGGGGGTCAGCGTCCCGGCCGGCCGGCGGAGTCGAGCCGGGCGACCAGGTGGAGGCGGTCCCCGTCGGCGGTGGCGGCGGGGCGGTCGCCCTCCGTCCAGGGCGGCTCGGTGCGCGGGCCGGGGCGGTCGTGGAGGGCGAGGACGGTGAAGCCGTGCCCGGCGAGCAGGTGGCGCAGCTCCTGGGGGAAGAGCAGCCGCCAGGCGGAGTGCTGCTCGACCGGCGGGGCGCCGTCGTCGCTGGTCCACCTGCGGGTGCGGCGCAGGAGTTGGGCGGCGTGGTCGATCCACAGCACGGTGCGCGAGCGGTGGGTGACGCCGTCGTGGGTGACGCTGTCGTGCCTCGGGGCGTCGAGGAGTTCGGTGCGGCCGAGGAAGAAGGCGCCGTTGCGCATCTCGGCGACCAGCAGCCCGCCCGGGCGCAGGTGGTGGCGGAGCCGGCCGAACAGGGCGTCGAGGTCGGCGTTGGTGTGGCAGTAGAGCAGCGCGCTGTCCAGGCAGAGCACGGCGTCGAAGCGGCCGGGCAGGGTGAAGTCCCGCATGTCGCCGACGTGGTAGGCCGGTCCGGGGTGGCGGGCGCGGGCGTGGGCGATCATCGCCGGGGAGCTGTCCAGGCCGGTGACGGTGCGCCCGGCGGTGCGGTGCAGCCAGCCGGCGTCGCGGCCGGTGCCGCAGCCGAGGTCGAGGACGTCGGGTCCGGCGCCGTGCTCGCGGAGCATCGCCTCGGCCCACCGGGCGGCGGTGAACCCGGGGTCGGGGAAGCGGAGTTCGTAGAGTTCCGGGCGGTCGGTGAGGAGGTTGCGGTGGTTCATCGGGCCTCGCCGGGGAGGGGGCGTTGGGCGGGCAGCACGCCGAGACCGGCCCGGTCCGGGGTGCGGACGGTGCCGTCGGCGCCGCCGATGCCCTGCCAGGGGTCGTGGGCGAGCAGCAGGTGGCCGTCGAGGTCGAGCCAGCGGGCCCGGTCGGCGAGGTGGACGGCGGGCGCGATGCCGAGCGAGCTGGCCGCCAGGCAGCCGAGCATCAACTCGGTGCCGCTGCCGCGCAGGGCCTCGGCGATCCGCAGCACCTGGTGGACGCCGCCGCACTTGGCGAGCTTGAGGTTGACGCCGTGCACCCGTCCGGCGAGCCGGCAGGCGTCCTCGTAGCCGACGGCGTCCTCGTCGGCGATCACCGGGAGGGGCGAGCGTTCGGCGACGGCGGCGAGCGCGTCGGGGCGGCCCGGGGCGATCGGCTGCTCGACGGCCTCGACGCCGGTGGCGGCGAAGGCGGGCAGCAGTCGGAGCGCCTGGGCGGGGGTCCAGGCGCCGTTGGGGTCGAGCAGCAGCCGGGCCTCCGGGGCGGCCTCGCGGACGGCCTGGACCCGGGCCAGGTCGAGGCCGGGATCGGCGGCGCCGGCCTTGACCTTGAGCACGGTGAACCCGGCGTCGGCGAGCCGGGCGGCATGGACGGCGGCGCGGGCGGGCGGCTCGATGCCGATGGTGCGGGCGGTGGCGGCGGCGACCGGTTCGGTGCGGCCGAGCAGCAGGTGGACGGGTTCGCCGGCCCGTTTGCCGACCAGGTCGAGCAGGGCGGCCTCGACGGCGGCCAGCACCCCGGCCGGCAGCGCCGCGTACGGGGCCGTGCCGTCACGCAGTTCGGCGAGCGCCTGCTCCGGGTCGGGGCCGTGCTCCAGCACGGGGCGCAGCGCGTCGAGTCCGCGCCGGATCCGGTCGGTGGGCAGGTCCAGGTAGACGCTGCTGACCGCTTCGCCGTGTCCGGTCAACCCGCCGTGGGAGAGCGAGAGTTGGACGGCGTCGCGCTCGGTGGTCACCGAGCGGGAGATGCGCAGCGGTTCGGCCAGCCGGAGCCGGACGGTACGGACGTCGAGCCTCACCGTTCCTCCTCGGCGCGGGCGAGGGCGGGCGCGAGGGCGGGCCCGCCGGCCGGTGCGGCGGCCGGTGCGGCCCGGTCGGTGCGGCAGCGGGCCCAGCCGGTGACCTCGGTGGCCGCCGGGTGCGGGATCTCGACCGGGCGCGGCACGGCCCGCCCGGCGTCCAGGCCGTGCCGGCGGCAGAACGCGTCGTCGTAGACGGTGCCGAGGTAGCGGTGCGGGCCGTCGGGGAAGACGGTGGCGACGGCGGCGCCCGGGTGGACCCGGGCGGCCCAGGCGGCGACCAGGGCGACCGCGCCGGTGGACCAGCCGCCGCTGACGAAGGCGCCCCGGGCGAGGCGCCGGCAGGCGTCGACCGCCTCCGCGGGGCCGACCCAGTGCACCTCGTCGAAGGCCTGGTGGGCGACGTTGCGCGGGTGGATGGAGCTGCCGAGGCCGCGCATCAGCCGGGGCCGGGCGGGCTGGCCGAAGATGGTGGAGCCGACCGAGTCGACGCCGATGATCCGCAGCCGGGGCCAGCGGCGGCGCAGCGCCTCGGCGAGCCCCGCGCTGTGGCCGCCGGTGCCGACGCTGCAGACCAGCACGTCCAGCTGGTCGAGCTCGGCGGTGATCTCCTCGGCCATCGCCCGGTAACCGGCCGCGTTGTCGGGGTTGTTGTACTGGTCGGGCCAGTAGGCGCCGGGCAGCCGGTCGAGGACGGCGCGCAGCCGGGCGAGCCGGGCGGCCTGCCAGCCGCCGTGCCGGGCGGGCCGCTCGACCAGCTCCAGCCGCGCCCCGTAGGAGCGCAGCAACTGCCGCATGGACGGCTCGAGTTCGCTGTCGCCGACCAGCACGACGGGGTGACCGAGGGCCTGTCCGGCGAAGGCCAGGCCGACGCCCATGGTGCCCGAGGTGGACTCCACCACCGTCGCGCCGGGCCGCAGTTCACCGCGCGCGTGGGCGCCGCGGAGCATGGCGACGGCCGAGCGGGCCTTCATGCCGCCGGCGCTCAGCCCCTCCAGCTTGGCCCAGAAGCCGGGGTGCGGGTGCGGCAGCGGGATGGTGATCCGGGCCAGCGGGGTGCCGCCGAGCAGCGGCAGCAGGGCCGGGTTGCCCAGCGCCGGACCGTCGAGCAGGGCGGTCACCGGCCCGCACCCCCGTACAGGTGGATGACGGTCGGGCCGCCGTCGAGCCAGAAGAAGGGGTAGGGCTCGGCGCTGACGGCGGTGGCACCGTCGCCGATCAGGCAGGGCAGGACGGCGCTGCCGGTCTGCGCGAACAGCACCAGGGGCTTGCCGGTGGCGCGGGCGTGGGCGAGCAGCGGGTCGAGGGAGCCGTTGCCGAGGGTCATGCCGGAGGCGAGGATCGCGTCGCAGTCGTCGAGGTGGGCGAGGGTGTCGGTGTGCACCGGCTCGCCCCATTCGGTGGTGCCGCCCTTGAGGTCGCACGGGAGGTAGCCGACGCCGTTCGAACGGAGCTGCTCCAGAATGGAGTTGACCACGCCGACGACCAGCACCCGGCGGACGTCGGCGAGCGGCAGCAGCCCCACCACGGCGGCGGCGCGGACCCGCGACTTCACCAGCGAGGAGCCGGCGGGCAGGCCGTACCGCCGGGCGCCGTAGGCCGGTGCGTGCGGGCGGCAGTGGCCGAGGTAGGCGTCGAGCGCGGCGACCCGGACGGCGGTGCGCGGGTGGTCGAGCAGCTCGCCGACGGTGGCGCCGACGCAGTCGGTGACCGTGTCGGCGGCCAGGTCGCCGGGTTCGACGGCGCAGGAGCCGACCGCGGAGCCGAGCCGGAGGCTGAGCACCTCGTTGCGGTAGCCGCGGCTGCGGCCGGTGTGCCGGACGGCCTGGACGGTGCTGAAGGCGAGCGCGATCCGCAGCGAGGCCGGGTCGGGCCCGTACGCCCCCGTACGGGCCCGCCCGGTGATCAGGTCGAGCACGGGGAGGGTGTCGCCCCCGAGGCTCGTGGTGGGGGCGGCGGTCAGCAGGGTCGCGGGGCTCATGCGGACACCGCCGCGGGTTCGGCCGGGCGGCCGGCGGCCGCGAGGCGGGGGGTGAGCCCGGCGAGCAGCCGCTCGGCCGTGCGGCGCGCCCCGGCCCCGCCGGCGTCGGCGGTCATGACGTGCCCGAGGTACTCGTTGTTGCTGGTCGCAGGCCGCACCTCGCGGCCGGAGCCGGCGAGGGCGAGCTCGACCAGCGCCGGGTCGCGCCGTACCGCCTCCTCGCCGTCGAAGCCGTCCAGCAGGCCGGTCTGCCCGCCCTCGGGCACCAGGAAGGCGATGGCGGCGCTGGTGACCCCGGTCGGTCGGGCGGCCAGGTCGGGCCGGCGGCCGAGGGCGACCTCGACGGCGGCGGCCGCCAGGTCGACCCCGGTGACCCGCCGGACCAGCTCGGTGATCCGGTTCCCGGCCGGGCGCGGGTTGACCTCGACCACCCGGGGCCCGGCGGGGGTGAGCTTGATCTCGGTGTGCGCGACGACCTGGTCGAGGCCGAGCGCGGCCAGCGCGGCGACGGCGGTGCGGGCGGCGGCCGCGGCCTCGGCCGGGTCGAGGGCGGCCGGGAACATGTGGCCGGTCTCGATGAAGGCGGGCGCGCCGCCGACGCTCTTGTCGGTGATCCCGACGACGTGCGCGACGCCGTCCACGGAGACCGTCTCGACGCTCACCTCCGGTCCGGTGAGCAACTCCTCCAGCAGCACCGCCGGCTCCCGCCGCTGGCCGCGGGCGTTGACCGGGAAGGCCTCCGACGCCCGGACCGCCGCGAGGAGTCCGGCCTCGTCGCGGACCGCCCGGACGAGCATCCCGGCGCACAGGTCGACCGGCTTGACGACCAGCGGGTAGCCGATCGTCCGGGCCGCGGCGCGGGCCTGCTCACCGTCGGCGCAGAGCGCGTACCCGGGCCCGGGGACGCCGGCCTCGGCGAGCCGCCGGCGGGTGAGGTCCTTGCGGCAGGCGGCGGTGACGGCCTCGGGCGCCGGACCGGGCAGGCCGAGCCGGTGGGCCACCCGGGCGACCTGCGGGAGGTAGTAGTCGCAGGAGGAGAGCACGCCGTCGAAGCCGAGCAGCGCGTGCAGCCGCTCGGCGTACGGGAGCAGCGCGTCCGGGTCGTTGGTGTCGGCGGTGAGGATGTTCGCGGCGGCGAGCAGCGGGTGCGGGCCGTCGGCGGGGTCGGCGGCGCGCAGGTAGTGGTGCAGGTCGCGGGTGAGGAAGGTGAAGCGGTGGCCGCCCTCCCCCAGCGCCCTGGGCAGCAATCTGCTCATGGAGCCGACCCAGCTCTCGATCACCAGCAGATGTGCCACGACTCTTCCTTCCGACGGACGCGGTGGGCACCGCGGACTCGACCGACAGGCAGGACCGTAACGGGATTCGTTTTCATTTTCAACGCGCCGGACCGCACGTTCCGTCGATGCGTCAGATGAAAGTGGTTTTCATGTACTCTTGCCCTCGCCCGCCGCGCCCAAGCCCTGCCGGAGATGCCTGATGGACCGTCAATTCCCTTACACCGTCCGCCACGCACTCCCCCAGGACGTGCCCGGAGCGCGCCGGCTGATCCTGGACACCTTCTACCGCGAGTTCGGCTACGGCTATGTGCCCGACTGGCACGCCGATGTCGTCGACCTCCAGGGCCACTACCTGGACCACCCCCGGCACGCGCTGCTGATCGCCGCGCACGGCGAGGAGGTGGTCGCCACCACCGCGCTGCACTCCACCGGGCCGGCCCACCCGCCGCATCCGCGCGAGCTCGCCCTGCGCTACCCGTCCGGGACCACCGCGCAGCTGGTCCGGGTCTACGTCCGGGCCGAGCACCGGCGGCACGGACTGGCCCGGGAGCTGGTCCGCCGCGCCTGCGCGTTCGCCGCCGGGGAGGGTGGCTACCGGCGGCTCTATCTGCACACCAACACCGCGATCCCGGGCGCCGAGGCGTTCTGGCGCAGCCTCGCGGAGGAGGTCTACGACGCCCGCCCGACCGGCGAGCACGGCCCCGGGGTGTCCACCGTCCACTTCGAGATCCCGCTGCACCGCCCGGTGGCGGCGGGCGTCGGCGGGGGCGCCGGCCGGAGCACCGGGATGATGTGACGCAGGTCACATCCGGGAGCGAAATTTCCGGGGACCGATTCCCCGTTTAGCCCTCCGAAGGACTAAGCGGGGAGAGACTCCCCGGAACCCGTACCCCGGGAGGAGTGCACCCCGTGACCACCGTCGCCCCCCGTCCGACCCGCGCCGCGGGCCCGGCCCGCGCGCCCAGGCTGCGCGCGGACGCGAGCCGCAACCGCGAACGGATCGTGCTGGCGGCCCGGGACGCGTTCGTCGAGCACGGCGCGGACGCGCCGCTGGACGAAATCGCGAAGCGGGCGGGCGTCGGAAACGCTACGCTCTACCGGAACTTCCCCACCCGGACGGCGCTGATCCGCGAGGTGGCGCTGCTCGTCAAGAACCGCATCGTGGCGATCGCCGAGCGGGCGGCCGCCGAGGTCCCCGGCCCGTTCGAGGCGCTGGAGAGGTTCGCGCACGAGACGGTCGACGAGAAGGTCGGCGCGCTCTGCCCGCTGCTGACCAACCGGGTCGACATGCACGACCCGGACCTGGTCGAGGCGCGCGAGCGGCTGCTGGCCGTCGCCGGCGGGCTGCTGGAGCGGGCGCAGGCGGCGGGCGAGGTCCGTCCGGACGTCGGCCACGGCGACCTGTTCATCGCCCTGAGCCAGCTCACCCGCCCGCTGCCGGGCACCTCGTGCCACGTCCTGGACGACTTCGTCCACCGGCACCTGCAACTGCTCCTGGACGGCATGCGGGCACCCGCCCCCACCGTCCTGCCCGGCCGGGCCGCGACCTTCGAGGACTTCCACGGCGACCACTGACCCCAGCACCGACCCACCGCGCCGGCCGACCGGCGTGACCTGACACCCGAGACCCTTCACCGCGGGGACGCGGTGCGGCCGCCCCTGCGCGCCCGCCGCTCCTGCCCGCGACCTTTCCGCACCTTCCGCACACCCCGCATCCGAAGTGAGTACCTCCATGCCGAAAACCGACGCCCAACCCGCCCTCCAGCCCGATCCGAGGCGCTGGAAGGCCCTGATATTCATCGGCCTCGCGCAGCTGATGGTCGTCCTCGACGCCACCATCGTGAACATCGCGCTGCCGTCCGCCCAGCAGGACCTCGGCATCACCGACGGCAACCGCCAGTGGGTGATCACCGCCTACGCGCTGGCCTTCGGCGGTCTGCTGCTCTTCGGCGGCCGGGTCGCCGACCTGTGGGGGCGCAAGCGGGCCTTCGTGGTCGGCCTCACCGGCTTCGCGCTGGCCTCCGCGCTCGGCGGCGCCGCCGCCAACACCGCGATGCTGCTCGGCGCCCGTGCCCTCCAGGGCGTCTTCGGCGCACTGCTCGCCCCGGCCGCGCTCTCGCTGCTGGCCGTGATGTTCACCGAGGCCAAGGAGCGCGCCAAGGCGTTCGGCATCTACGGCGCGATCGCCGGCGGTGGCGGTGCCATCGGCCTGATCCTCGGCGGACTGCTGACCGAGTACCTGAACTGGCGCTGGACCTTCTTCGTCAACATCCCGTTCGCCGTGATCGCCGCGGCCGGCGCCGTCCTGGTGATCCGTGAGCCGGCCGTGGGCCGCAACCGCGACCGTCTCGACGTGCCCGGCGTGCTGCTGGTCACCACCGGCCTGGTCGCCCTGGTCTACGGCTTCACCCGGGCCGAGTCGGACGGCTGGAGCTCGGGCGTGACGATCGGCCTGTTCGTCGCCGCCGCCGTGCTGCTGGGCGCGTTCGTCCTGGTCGAGCGGAAGGTCAAGGCGCCGCTGCTGCCGCTGCGCGTCGTGCTGGACCGCAACCGCGGCGGGGTCTACCTGTCGCTGGGCATGGCCGTGATCGGCATGTTCGGTCTCTTCCTGTTCCTGACCTACTACCTGCAGATCGTGCTCGACTACAGCCCGGTCCTGACCGGCGTGGCCTTCCTGCCCATGGTGGCGGGCATGATCACCGGCTCGACCCAGATCGGCGCCCGGCTGATGACCCGCCTCCCGGCGCGGTTCCTGATGGCGCCCGGCTTCCTGGTCGCCTCGCTCGGCATGCTCATCCTGACCCAGATCGACCTGGACAGCTCCTACCCGGCGCTGATCCTGCCCGGCCTGGTGCTGATGGGCCTCGGCATGGGCACCGCGTTCATGCCGGCGATGAGCCTGGCCACGCACGGCGTCCAGCCGCGCGACGCCGGTGTGGCCTCCGCGATGGTCAACACCTCGCAGCAGGTCGGCGGCGCCATCGGCACCGCGCTGCTGAACACCATCGCGGCCAGCGCCACCACCACCTGGCTGGCGGCCCACGTGGCCGGCGCCACCACCCCGGCCGCCGCGAAGGCGGTGCAGTTCCAGGGCATGGTGCACGGCTTCTCGACCGCGATCTGGTGGTCCTTCGGCATCCTGGTGCTGGCGGCCGTGGCCGCGTTCACGCTGATCAACGCCGGCCGCCCCGGCTCCGACGGCGCCGGCAAGGGCGCCGACGCGGACGCGGCGGCCGCCAACGAGGTGCCGGTGCTGGTGCACTGACCTCCGCGGGGTCGCGCGACGGTGCGCGAACGGCCCGTCCGGTGTCTTCACGACACCGGGCGGGCCGTTCGCCGTTTCCGGGGCCGGCCGGACCGGGTCACGAGGCACCCCCACGAGGCGCCCCCGAGGCACCCCGATGGAAGCGGGGAATGGTCCCCGCTTATTCTGGTCGGACTTCGAAACGGGGATGACTCCCCGGTTCACTCCGACCGAGGTGCGTGGACATGACCCGCAATCAGCGAACCGGCGGTGGACGCGGACAGCGCGCCGCCGACTGGGCCGACGGCCGGCTGGGGATCTACACCCTGGCCAGGGCCAACCTGCGCAAGATCTTCCCGGACCACTGGTCCTTCATGCTGGGCGAGATCTGCCTGTACAGCTTCGCGATCATCATCCTGACCGGTGTCTGGCTGACGCTGTTCTTCAAGCCGAGCATGGGCGAGGTCGTCTACGACGGCTCGTACGTGCCGCTCAAGGGCGTGCCGATGTCCGAGGCGTACGCCTCGACCGTCGACATCAGCTTCGAGGTGCGCGGCGGTCTGCTGATCCGGCAGATCCACCACTGGGCGGCGATCGTCTTCATCGCGGCGATGTTCGTCCACATGATGCGGGTCTTCTTCACCGGCGCGTTCCGCAAGCCCCGCGAGATCAACTGGATGTTCGGCTTCCTGCTGCTCTTCCTCGGCCTGCTGGACGGCTTCTTCGGCTACTCGCTGCCGGACGACCTGCTGTCCGGCACCGGCATCCGCTTCGTCGAGGGCGCGATCCTCGCCGTCCCGCTGGTGGGCACCTACATCCAGATGTTCCTGTTCGGGGGCGAGTTCCCGGGCACCGACATCGTGCCGCGGTTCTTCACCATCCATGTGCTGCTGATCCCCGGGATCATGCTCGGCCTGCTGGTGGCGCACCTGATCCTGGTCTTCCACCACAAGCACACCCAGTGGGCGGGGCCCGGCCGGACCGGGAGGAACGTCGTCGGCATGCCGCTGATGCCGGTCTACCTGGCCAAGGCGGGCGGCTTCTTCTTCCTGGTGTTCGGCGCGCTGGCGCTGGTCTCGGCGATCGCCACCGTCAACCCGATCTGGGCGTACGGCCCGTACCGCCCCGACCAGGTGTCCACCGACGCCCAGCCGGACTGGTACATGGGCTTCGCCGAAGGGCTCATCCGGATGATGCCGGGGTGGGAGGTCGGCCTCTGGGGGCACACCCTCAACCTCGGCGTCCTGATCCCGTTCGCGCTCTTCCCGCTCGTCCTCGGCGCGATCGCCGGCTACCCGTTCGTGGAGGCCTGGGCGACCGACGACCGGCGCGAGCACCACCTGCTCGACCGCCCGCGCAACGCCCCGGTCCGCACGGCGCTCGGCGCGGCCTGGATCTCGCTCTACCTGGTGGCACTGGCCGGCGGCGGCAACGACCTCATCGCCACCCATCTGCACCTGTCGCTCAACTCCATCACCTACGCCGTCCGGGTGGGATTCCTCGCCGTCCCGGTGGCCGTCTTCGTCGTCACCAAACGGTGGTGCCTGGGCCTCCAGCGGAGGGACAAGGAGAAGGTGCTGCACGGGCGCGAGACCGGTGTCATCACGCGTCTGCCGCACGGCGAGTTCACCGAGGCGCACGCCCCGCTCGCGCCGGCCGAACTGCACCGGCTCACCGCGCACGAGCAGCCGCGAGCCCTCGAACTGCCCGCCCCCGTGGACGACAATGGAGTGGCCCACCCGGCCGGGGTGCTTGACCGCACCCGTGCGAGGCTGTCCCGTGGGCTCCACGGCGAGGGCGCCCGGATCGCCAGGCCCACCGCCGAGGAGTTCCACCGGGCCGCAGCGCACCACCCGGCTGTCGCGCACCACCCATCTGTCGCGCACCACCCGCCCGCCGGCCGCCCGCCGGAGGAGCACGCCGTCACCGAGCACCAGGAGACCCGCGGCGGCCACGGCCACTGAGGCCGCGCCGCCGGCGACCACCCGCCGAACCGGAGAGGGAGGACACCGTGCACGACCGTACCGACCAGCTGGCCGACAGCAGATACCTCCTGCTCACCACCTTCGGCGAGGACGGCCGCCGGGTCCGCTCGCAGAGCTGGGTGATCGCCGACGGCACGGCGCTCGGCATCTGGACGCCCGCCCACTCCGGCGAGGCCGAGCGGATCCGCCGCCACCCCAAGGTCCTGGTCGGCCCGTGCGACGGGCACGGGCGCCCCACGGGCCGTCAGCTCCCGGCCCGCGCCGCCGTCTGCGACGCGGACGCCACCGCCCGCTACCGCACGTCGCTGATCAACAAGTACGGACTGACGGCCTTCCTGGCACTGGCCCGCAGCCGGATGCGGCTCGGGCTGGCCGGGACCGTCGGGATCCGGATCACGCTCAACGAGCTGGAGCAGCGGCTGATCGGGCCGGACTGGCAGGTGCCGACGACCTACTGCCCGAACTGAGGCGGGGGCGCGGCGCCCGGGGGGCGGTCGGCCGGGTCAGGCTGCGTCGTCGTCGGGCGCGCGGGCCAGGTCCCCCGGCTCGCAGGCTTCCCGGCCGGTGTCGGCGTGCACCACCTTGATGGCCCGGCCCGGACCGCCCGGCACCACCCGCTGCTCATGGCCGCAGCGCGGGCAGATCAGCGGGATGCGGGAGCGGTGGGCGGCCGGGCCGGCGCCCGCGCCCTCCGAGGGCGTCACGACAGCGGGTGGGTCGGGACCGGGCTGACCTCCTGGATCTCACCGTGGGCCTTGGTGAGCAACTGCGAGGCGAGGTCGTTGAGCGCCCGCGCGGCCGCGATCTCCTCGCCGACCCTCAGCTGCTCCGGGTCCGAGGGGTGACGGCTGGTGTAGCCGTGCGCGCGCAGCTCCGTCCCGTCGCCCAGCCGCAGCAGGGCGGCGGCGGCCGTCCGGGGCCCCTCCTCGCGGAATTCCATCTCGATGTGCCAACCGACAAGAGTCTGCATGGCGGATCACCTCCGGCGGTCGCTTCTCGTCCGGCTACTCCTCCAGGGTGCGCCGCACCTGCGGTGAACACCACAGCAGGCGGGCCCGGCGCTGACCCCGGAGCAACTTGAACGCGTTCAATCCTGTGCGTAGAGTCGGTGCGCGAGAAGCGTTTGAACGCGTTCAATCCGAACTGGGGGCCGTCGTGGGACGAGGCACCGCCGAACTGGTCGACCTGCTGGTCCTGCTCGGCATGGGCGCGGTGATCCCGCTCGGCCTCGCCCTGATCGACGAGCCCGGGCTCGCCCGGCTGCGCCGCCTCTGGCCGCTCGCCGCCGTCCCCGGCGCGCTCTCGCTGTGGCTGCCGCGCGGCCCGCTCGCCACCGGCAGCGCCGTCCTCTACGCACTCGGCACGCTCGCCCTCGCCGCGCACGCCCCGGTGCGGCTGGCCCGTACCCGCTCCCTCGCGCCGCCCGAGATCGCCGTGCTCACCGCGCTGGCGACGCCGTCGGTGGCCGGGCTCGCGCTGGTCGCGGAGCGCTCGGGGCACGAGCTGTTCGGCTTCGACCTCGACATCCTGGCCCTGACCGTCCCCCATTTCCACTACGCCGGATTCACCGCCGCCCTGATCGCCGGACTGGTGTGCCGAGCCGTCCCGGACCGCCCGAGCGCCCGGTGGGCCGCGCTCAGCGTGCCGGCCGGGACCCTGCTGGTGCTGGGCGGCTACTTCGTCGGCGACTGGGCCGAGCTCGCCGGGGCGGCCGTCCTCACCGGCGGCATGTGGCTGGTCGGCCTGCTCACCTGGCGCGATCTGCGCGGCCGGGCCTCGCGGGGCGGGCGGGGAGAGCGGGGCACGCCGGTGCTGCTCGGCGTCTCGGCGGCGGTGCTCGTCGTCACCATGCTGCTCGCCCTCTGGTGGGCGCTCGGCGAGGCCTCCGGACTCCCCCACCCCACCCTCGGCTGGATGGCCGCCACCCACGGCGTCGGCAACGCGCTCGGCTTCGCGCTGTGCTCGCTCCTCGCCTGGCGCCGACTCGCCCCGAACCCGCAGGAGAGCGCCCGATGAACGACCTCAACTACCCCGAGGCCGGCGCCAGTACCGACCTCGACGCCCCGCTGCCGGCCGGTTACAACCACCTCCGTCACCGCGCCGTCGTCGGCCACGGCCGCGCCGCCCTGGACGCCGCCGGCGCCGCCCTCCTGGAGTGGCGGATGCACCGGGCGGCGGGCGTGCGGATCACCGCCGGGGCCGACCGGGCCGCGCCCGGCGTCCCCGTCCACTGCGCCATCGGCCTCGGCCCGCTGCGGGCCGGCGCCCCGTGCCGGGTGGTCTGGAGCACCACCGAGGGCGGCGACCGCCACGGCTTCACCTACGGCACCCGCCGGGGCCACCTCGCGGTGGGCGAGGAGACGTTCGTGGTGGAGCTGGCGGCGGACGGCTCGGTCTGGTTCACCGTCAACGCGTTCAGCCGCCCGCACCGCTGGTACGCCCACCTCGCCGGCCCCCTCCTCCCCCTCGCCCAACACCTCTTCGCCCGCCGCTGCACCCACGCCCTCACCCGAGCGGCGCGGCTGGCGGAGGCGGGGGTGGAGGTGGATGAGGAAGTCGGGCCGGCCGACTTCCCACTCCGCACCGGCCCGGACGACGGCGCCCCCGGGGGGGCTCGCCCACCCTGAGCACAGGAGGTCGGACGCGCCGGGCGAAGCCGCCCGCCGGGGGCCGACCCACGCGGAGAACAGGACGTCAGCCCACCCGAACTCCTAGGCCCACCGCCCCCAGACCCCGGTGCTGCCCCGGCACCCCCTCGCTCGTCGGCGCCGCCGGCCGGGCGCCGAGGCCTCCCCGCCCGGCCCGGCCCCCGCGCCTCCAGGCTGGGCTTGCCTTGTTCACCGGCGCCGGCGTGCAGCCACGGAACCTTCCTCTCCCGGCCCGCCCCCCGGCCTCGATACCGCCTGCCGGCGCCGGCGTGCAGCCACGAGGCCTCCCCGTCGCGACCTGGCCCCCTGTTCCCGCCCTCGCCGCAGCCCGGTGAGCGCAGGGGCAGCGGCCGGACCCTCTCTCCTTGGCCGGCCCCGGTCGGGTGGGGCGACTTCCCATTCCACTTTCGCGACCGGGCGGCACGGGTCGCGATGCGGGGGCTTCGTTCGGCGGCCGACGCCCACGTCTCCGGCTCGCTCCGGCTGCCCTGGTCGGCGCAGGAAGTCGGATCGGCCGACTTTCTGCGCCGGGCGTCGGCTGGGACCGGAAGGTCGGGTGCGCTGACGTCCTGTTCTCCTTGGTGGGCGAGCCCGTGGCGGGTGGCTGCTGTGGTTGGGGTCTGGTGCGGAGTGGGAAGTCGGCCTGGCCGACTTCCCACTCCGTCTCCGCTGCCGCGCGGGTCGTGATGTGGTGGGCCATTGCTCGTCTTGGCTCGTCTTGGCTCGCGCTGGTCGGCCGGGTGGGGGCGGTCCGGCGGGTGGGCGTCGGGGTCGGTGGTGACCGGGGTCCGAATCAGGGGGTGGGGATGGTGAGGAGGAGGGTGTTGGTGTCGAGGGTGCGGATCTCGAAGTGGGCGATGGTGGTGGGGGGGTAGGCGGTGCCGCCGGTGGTGTGGAGGGGGGTGGTGGGGGCGTAGCCGGTGGCGGGGACGTTCCAGGTGGTGACGGTCTGGTGGCCGCCGGTGGTGGAGACCGCGACCAGGTCGCAGGTCAGCGGCCCCTGGACGCCGGAGAGTTCGAGGGTGACGCGGCTGCCCCAGGGGGCCGGGTCCACGCCGACCACGGCGTGGGTGCCGGTCGTCGGGTCGGTGGCGGCGAACTGGTGGGCGGCGGCGGTGGCGACCACCCCGGGGGTGGAGTCGGCGGTGATCACGGCGGCGGTCACCGCGGGGCCTGCGACGGTCAGCGCGGCCGCCGCGGCGACCAGCACCAGCCGCCGGACGCGCCCGCGCCGGCGGCTCGCCCGGACCTCCCCCACCAGCCGGTCGAGCAGGGCGGGGTCAGGCGTGGGGGCGGGGTCGGCCGGGTCGGCGCCGGCCGCGTACTCGCCGAGCAGGGCCTCGACCGGCCGCAGTTCGGCCAGCTGTCCGGCGCACCGCGGGCAGCCGGCGGCCAGGTGGGCCTCGAAGGCGGCGCGTTCGGCCGGGTCCAGGACGCCGAGGGCGTAGGCGCCGACGTCGAGGTGGACGGCCCGCGCGGGATCGGGTTCGGACGGTGTCACGATGTCACTCCCCGTTCCTCCAGCGCGAGCCTGAGCGCGCGCAGCGCGTAGTACGCCCGCGAGCGCACGGTGCCCGCGGGGATGCCGAGTTCGGCGGCCGCCTCGCCGGCGGTGCGGCCCTTGAAGTAGGTCTCGACGATGACCTCGCGGTGCGCCGCCGAGAGGTCGCCGAGCGCGTCGGCGACCGTCATCATCCGCAGCGCGCGGTCGAGTTCGTCCTCGGCGGGCAGCAACTCCAGTGCCCCGGCGTCCACTTCGCGTGGACGGGCGAGTTCGGCGCGGTGCTCGTCGATGACGATCCGGCGGGCGACGGTGGCCAGCCAGGGCCGCAGCGATCCGGCCGCCGGGTCCAGCCGGTGGAGGTTGCGCCAGGCGCGCAGCAGGGTCTCCTGCACGACGTCCTCGGCGCGCTGGCGGTCGCCGGCGACCAGGTGGAGGACGAACCCGAGCAGCGGCCCGGCGTGCTCGCGGTAGAGCGCGCGCATCAGCTCCTCGTCCGGTGCCGGCGCGCCCCGGACGGCCGGGCGGCCGCCACCGGGAGGCTCCTCGGTCACCTTCACATCCTCGCGCACACGCACCTCCGGGGCGAGGGGCCGGCTCAGTAGCCGGAGCCGCCGGTGCCGCCGGAACCGCCGGTGCCGGCCCGGTCACCGGTGGGGGTCACCGCGAACCAGATGCCCTGGACGCCCTGGCCCTTGGTGTCGCCGGGCTTGTGGTCGGGGGCGTAGCGGTAGAGCGGCCAGCCGGCGAGGGTCAGCTGCTTGCTGCCGTCGGCGCGGGTGACGGTGCCGACCAGCTTGGCGTCGACGCCGCTGACGGCGACCGTCGTGCCGTCGGCCGGGACCGGCGGCCACAGGGCCGCGCAGCCGCCGGTGCAGGTGGAGGTGGGCGGGGTGGCGCTGTCGTGGTCGAAGCGGTAGAGGGTGAAGCCGGCGCTGTCGGTGACGATGGTGCCGAGGTGCGGGTCGGTGGTGGTCCGCAGGGTGGCGGCGGTCATGCCCGGGGTGGCCGGGGCGCTGGGCGAGGCGGGCGGTTTGGCGGGCGACGATCCGCTGTAGGACGAGCCGCAGCCCGCCACCAGGGCGGCCGCGGCCAGTCCGGTCGCGGCGAGCACGGCGAGCCGTCCGCCGGGGCGGCCAGGGCGCCGTCCGCTGGTGTGTTCATCGGTCGAGCCGTCGGTGCGGCGGGTGTTGCGCATGGTGACCGCTTCCCCGGTCGGTGCGGGTGCACGTCGATGCCGGTGCACGTCGGTGCCGGACACCCTCCGGTACGGACGTGGGGCGCCGTCCGCTCAACGAACGGCGCGGTAGGGTCCGCGGAATAGCACGCGGGCAGCAGCCGTTGTGGGGGGCACATGGCCTTGACCGCCACCACCGGAAGGGCAGGAACCGCGACATGAGCAGCACGGTCGAGCTGACCACGGAGAACTTCGACGAGATCGTCCCCGGCCCGGAGGGCAAGGATTTCGTCTTCATCGACTTCTGGGCGAGCTGGTGCGGCCCGTGCCGCCAGTTCGCGCCGGTCTTCGAGAAGGCGGCCGAACGCCACCCCGACCTGGTCTTCGCCAAGGTGGACACCGAGGCGCAGCAGGATCTGGCGGCGGCCTTCGGCATCCAGTCGATCCCCACGCTGGCGATCATCCGTGAGGGCGTGCTCGTCTTCTCGCAGGCCGGTGCGCTGCCCGAGCCGGTGTTCGAGGACCTGATCGGCCAGGCCCGCAAGCTGGACATGGCCGAGGTGAAGCGCAAGGTGGCGGCGGAGCAGGACGGCGGGCCGAAGGCCTGACCTCCGGCCGTTCGCACGGCCCGTTCGTCGGCGAGCCCCGGGGTGGTGCACCCGCCCCCGGGGCTCGCCGCCGTGCGTTCCGGGGCCGGGTGCGCTTCCCGGGGCGGCGCGTTCAGTCCTCGTCCGCCCCGCTCCAGGCGGTGAGGCGGGCGGCGAGCGCGCGCAGTTCGTCCCGCAGGGCGTCGGGGCTGCGGACGGTGAAGGGCCAGCCGAGGCCGGCCAGCATCACGGCCATGCCGTCGAGCTGCTCGGCCCGCGCGCGGAACAGCACCCGCCCGTCGCCGTTCGCGGTGACCGTGCCCGCGGTGGGCGGGATGCGGTGGCGGGCCTCGGCGAGCGTGGTGCCGAGGACCACCTCGACCTCGTGCGTCCACGGCACCGAGGCGAGCGACTCCAGCACCCGCTGCACCGGGTCGACGTCGGCGGGCGGTTCGAAGCCTTCCTCGCCCGGCTCGACCGAGCGGATCCGGTCCAGCCGGAAGGTCCGCTGCTCGCCGCTGCGGTGGTCCAGCCCCGTGGTGTACCAGCGGCCCGAGTGGAAGACCAGCCCGTACGGGTCGAACGCGCGCTCGCTGGGCGTGCCCGCGCGGTCCCGGTAGCCGAGCCGGACGCGGCGCCGGCGGCGGGCCGCCTCGGCGAGCGTGAACAGCGCGGACGCGGCCGGGCTGGGGCCGGCGACGGGCGCGGCGGTCAGTCCGAGGGTCTGCTCGACGGCCGCGACCTGCTCGCGCAGCTGCGGGGGCAGCACCCGCTGGATCTTGGCGAGCGCCGACTCGCCGGCCTGCTCCCCCACCGACAACCCGGACCGCCGGCCGGCCAGCAGTCCGAGCACCACCGAGGCGGCCTCGTCGCCGGTGAGCATCAGCGGCGGCAGCCGGTACCCCGGCATCAGGCGGTAGCCGCCGTACCGGCCCCGTTCGGCGCGGACGGGGATGCCGAGGTCGACGAGCCGGGCCGCGTACCGGCGCACGGTGCGGACGTCGACCTCCAGCCGGGCGGCGAGTTCCGCGCCGGTGAGGCCGGGGCGGGCCTGGAGCAGTTCGAGGAGGGCGAGGGTACGGCTGACCGGGTGTTCCACGAATCCTCCGGTCTTCCGGTTCATGTGCGCCCGCCCGGGTGGCGATCGGGGAAGCGAGCGATCAGCCGAATTATCCGGTCGAGTTCTGTCCGCATTCGATTCTAGGGTCGGAGCGACGAGGGCCACACGGCCCGGCGCCCCAGGAAATGACCTCCAGGAGAGGACCGTCCCATCATGAGCACCTTCGTACTCGTTCCCGGTTTCTGGCTCGGCGGCTGGGCGTGGGACGCGGTGGCCGAGCCGCTGCGCGCCGCGGGCCACACCGTGCACGCGGTGACCCTGCCCGGGCTGGCCGAACGCGCCGACGAGGCCTCGCCGGAGACCGGCGCGCAGGCCCACATCGACGATCTGACCGACCTGTTGGTCCGCGAGGACCTCCAGGACGTGGTCCTGGTCGCGCACAGCGGCGGCACCATCGCGGTGAGCGGGGCGGCCGACCGGGTGCCGGAGCGGATCCGCCGGGTGGTCTGGGTCGACTCCGGCCCGATGCCCGACGGCGCCGCGATCGGCGACCTCTGGGACCCCGCCTACCGCGCCGCGCTGGAGGCCTCGCTGGTCGACGGCTGGCGGCTGCCGCTGCCCTCCTGGGAGGTGCTGGCCTCGGGCGGCGCCGACGTGGCGGGGGTCGACGAGGCCGACCTCGACCGGTTCCGCGCGCGGGCGACCGACCAGCCGGGCCGTACGTTCACCGAGCCGGTGCGGCTGACCGGCGGGGCGGCGAAGCTGGCGAAGGCCCTGGTCTCGTGCTCGATCCCGCTGGCGCAGGTCCGCGAGATGATCGCCGCCGGGCATCCGTACTTCGCGGCGCTCGCCGGGTCGGAGTGGGAGCTGCGCGAGGTGCCGACGGGGCACTGGCCGATGTTCTCCCGGCCGGCCGAAACGGCGGCGGTGCTGGCCGAGCTGGCCGCCGTCGAGTAGGAGGGGCGCGCCGGTGCCGAACGGGAGGAGGGCCGAGCCGCCGACGAAGGAGGTGGCGCAGCGCCCGCCGACCGTCGGCCCCGGACAGGAGCGCCCCCGAGGTGAAGGACGGGCCCGCGGGGGCGGGGCGCCGGGACGGTGACGCGGACCGGCGCTTCGCCCGCGTGTTCGGCTGCGCCGGGCGGGCGGGGCGGCGCAGGATGGGCACGGCACCACGGCACACCCGCGAGAGCACGGAGGAAGACGGATGACCTCTCCCCAGTCCACCGCCCCCGAGGAGTACGACGTCATCGTGATCGGCGCCGGTCCGACCGGCGAGAACGTCGCCGACCGGACGGCAGCCGCCGGGCTGCGCACCGTGATCGTGGAGAGCGAACTGGTCGGCGGCGAGTGCTCGTACTGGGCCTGCATGCCGAGCAAGGCGCTGCTGCGCCCGGTGGCCGCGCTGGCCGACGCCCGCGCGGTGGCCGGCTCCCGCGAGGCGGTCGGCGGCGGCACCCTGGACCCGGCCGCGGTGCTCGCCCGGCGCGACTCGTTCACCTCGCACTGGCAGGACGACGGCCAGGTGAAGTGGCTCCGCGACACCGGCATCGACCTGGTCCGCGGCCACGGCCGGCTGGCCGGCGAGCGGCAGGTGACGGTCGAGGCGGAGGACGGCGGCGAGCGGCTGCTGGTGGCCCGGCACGCGGTGGCGGTCTGCACCGGCAGCCGGCCGGTGCTGCCGCAGGGCGTCCCCGGGCTGGCCGACGCCCGTCCGTGGACCAACCGGGAGGCGACCGGCTCGCCCACCGTCCCCGGCCGGCTGGCGGTGGTCGGCGGCGGCGTGGTCGGCGTGGAGCTGGCCACCGCCTGGCGGGCGCTCGGCTCGCGGGTGGTGCTGCTGGTCCGCGGCGGCGGCCTGCTGCCCCGGATGGAGCCGTTCGCCGGGGAACTGGTCGCGGACGGCCTGCGGGCGGCCGGGGTGGACCTCAGGTTCGGGACCGAGGTCGCCTCGCTGGAGCGGCGGGCGGCGAGGGCGGACGGCGACGCCTCCGAGGTGACGCTGGTGCTGGGCGACGGCGAGCGGCTGACCGTGGACGAGGTGCTGTACGCGACCGGCCGTGCCCCGCGCACCGCGGACATCGGCCTGGAGCAGATCGGCCTGCACCCCGGCGGCTGGCTGGACGTGGACGACAGCTGCACCGTGGTCGGGGTGGACGGCGCCTGGCTGTACGCGGCCGGGGACGTCAACCACCGGGCGCTGCTCACCCACCAGGGCAAGTACCAGGCGCGGATCACCGGCGCGGCCATCGTCGCGCGCGCCCAGGGGCGCCCGCTGGACACCGCGCGCTGGGGCGCGCACGCCGCGTCCGCCGACAGCGCGGGCGCGCCGCAGGTCGTCTTCACGCACCCCGAGGTCGCCTCCGTCGGTCTGACCCTGGACGCCGCCGAGCGGGCCGGTCTGCGAGTCAAGGCCATCGACCACGACCTCGGCGCGGTCGCCGGTGCCTCGCTCTACGGCGACGACTACACGGGCCGCGCCCGGGTGGTCTTCGACCTGGACCGCGAGGTGCTGGTCGGCGCGTCGTTCGTCGGGCCGGGCGTCTCCGAGCTGCTGCACTCGGCGACCGTGGCGGTGGTCGGCGAGGTGCCGATCGACCGGCTCTGGCACGCGGTGCCCGCCTACCCGACGATCAGCGAGGTGTGGCTGCGGCTGCTGGAGGGCTGCCGGGGCTGACCGGCGTCCGGGCGGGGACGGCCCCGCCCCGCCCCGTCCGGCGCGGCGAGATGTGACGGGCGTCCGGCGGCGGGACACTGGCCCGAGGAGGGGTGTCCGGGCGGGGCCGTTTCGCCGAGCAGGTGGTGTGTGGCAATGAGCGAAGTGCTGTTGGCCGTCGGGACCGAGAAGGGCCTCTTTCTCGGACGCAGCCGCGACCGGTTGGACTGGGAGTTCAGCGGGCCGCACTTCCGGATGAACGCGATCTACTCCGTCGCGATCGACCGCAGGGACCGCGCGAACGGCGGCCCCCGGCACGACGGCGGTGTCCGGCTGCTGGTGGGTGCCGACAGCAGCCACTGGGGCCCGTCGGTGTGGCACTCGGACGACCTCGGCGCCGGCTGGATCGAGCCGGCCACCCCGGCGATCCGCTTCCCCGAGCACACCGGAGCCTCGCTCACCCGGGTCTGGCAGCTCCAGCCGGCCGGCCCCGAGGCCCCCGGCGTGGTCTACGCCGGCACCGAACCCGCCGCGCTGTTCCGCTCCGAGGACGGCGGCGAGAGCTTCACCCTGGTCGAGTCGCTCTGGAACCACCCGCAGCGCAGCGCGTGGGGAGCCGGCTACGGCGGCCAGGGCCTGCACACCGTCCTCAGCGACCCGCGTGACCCGGAGCGGCTGCTGATCGCCGTCTCCAGCGGCGGCGTCTACCGCAGCAAGGACGGCGGCGGCAGCTGGGAGCCGTCCAACACCGGGCTGCGGGCCGAGTTCTTCCCGGAGGAGGGCCAGTACCCCGAGTTCGGCCAGTGCGTGCACAAGATCGCCCGGGACGCCGTGAACCCGGACCGGCTCTACCTGCAGAACCACGGCGGCGTCTACCGCAGCGACGACGGCGGCGCGAGCTGGCGCTCGATCGCCGACGGGCTGCCCGCCGACTTCGGCTTCGCGATCGCCGCCCATCCGCGCCGCGCCGACACCGCGTACGTGTTCCCGCTCGGCGGCGCCGACGACCGGATCCCGCCCGGCCGCCGCTGCCGGGTCTTCCGCACCAACGACGCCGGCGACAGCTGGCAGGCGCTCGTCGAGGGCCTGCCGGGCGAGGACCACTACGGCATCGTGCTGCGCGACGCGCTGCGCACCGACGACGTGGAGCCGGCCGGCATCTACTTCGGCAACCGGACCGGCGACGTCTACGCGAGCCACGACGAGGGCGAGCACTGGGCGTTGCTGGTCTCCCACCTGCCGGACGTGCTCTGCGTCCGGGCGGCCGTGATCGCGGACTGACGCGGCGGCGGGTCCGGGGCCGACAGGCGGCGGGCGGCGGGCTCAGGTGTCGTACTCGCCGTCCCACGGGGCGGAGAAGCCGAGGTTGTCGGGGTAGAACTCGGCCCAGTCGTCCTCGGTCGCGCCCTCGCCGTGCCGCTCGACGACCAGGCCGAAGCGGCAGCCGTCGACCTGCACGGCGAAGGGCGCGATCGCGATGTCCCCGAACTCCCGCTCCGGCAGGGCGTCCAGCCACTCCCGCAGCCGCTCGTCGGCGGCGTCGGCGGCCCCGGGGAGCCCGCCGGGCACCGCTTCGATCCGGGAGTCGAGGTGGCGGCCCGCCTCGTCGAAGCGGTGCAGCACGGCGAAGCAGCGGTGGCTCTCCGGGGCCGCCGCCAGTCCCCCCGGGGCGGCGTAGGTGACGGAGGCGAAGAACTGGCCGCCCCGGAAACGGCCGATGGTGTCGGTGCGGTAGCCGGGTTCGTGGAGGATCGGGATGACCTCGGGAACGCTCATGCCGGACACCGTAGGCCCCGCCACCGACAACGAGGCGCTCGGCCGGCGGAGCGCTCAGCGCAGGGTGCGGAAGAACGCCCGGACGTCCGCCACCAGGTGCTCCGGCGCCTGGAGCGAGGCGAAGTGGCCGCCGGTGTCGTACGCGGTCCAGCGGGTCACGGTGGCGGACAGCTCGGCCAGGGTACGGATCGCCCGGTCGCCGAGGAACACCGCGACCCCGGTCGGCACGCCCGAGGGCGCCGGGCGGCCCCAGCCGTCGGCCGCGATCTCCCGGTAGAGGCGGGCGGCCGAGCCGGCGGTGCCGGTGAGCCAGAAGGCGGTGACGTCGGTCAGCACGGCGTCCCACGAGGGCGGCGTCTGCCGGGTCGCCACCGGGTCGTGATCGACGAACCATTCGAGGTTCCAGGCGAGCTGGCCGACCGGCGAGTCGTTGAGCGCGTAGGCGACGGTCCGGGGGCGGGTGGCCATCTGGGTCGCGTAGCCGCAGTGCGCCTGCCACCAGCGGGTGTTGGCCTCGGCCCGGGCCCGCTCGTCGGCGGTGAGCAGCGCGGACTCCGCGGCGTCGAGCGGGGCCGAGGCGTTCGGCGGCGCGTTGAGGTGGACGCCGATCACCCGCCCGGGCGCCAGCCGGCCGAGCTCGGGCGAGACGATGGCGCCGAAGTCACCGCCCTGCGCGCCGTACCGCCGGTAGCCGAGCCGGCGCATCAGCTCGGCCCAGGCGGCGGCGATCCGGCGGGTGCCCCAGCCCGGCCCGGTGGTCGGCCCGGAGTACGCGAAACCGGGGAGCGAGGGCGCGACGACGTGGAACGCGTCGGCCGGGTCGCCGCCGTGCGACCGGGGGTCGGTGAGCGGGCCGAGGATGCCGGCGAAGTCGTGGACGGTGCTCGGCCAGCCGTGGGTGAGGATCAGCGGGACGGCGTCCGGTTCGGGCGAACGGACGTGGAGGAAGTGCAGGTTCTGCCCGTCGATCGTGGTGGTGAACTGCGGGAAGGCGTTGAGCGCCGCCTCGTGCGCCCGCCAGTCGTAGCCGTCCGCCCAGTACCCGGCCAGCTCGCGCAGGTACGGCGCGGCGACCCCGGACGACCAGTCGGTGCCCGGCGGTTCGTCCGGCCAGCGGGTGCGGGCGATCCGCAGGCGCAGCTCGTCGAGTTCGCGCTGCGGAACGGCGAGCCGGAACGGTCGGACGGCGTCCTCGTCGGTGATCATGCCGCGACGGTAGGCGGCGAGTAGGCCAGTGGGCGTCCTACTCGGCCGGGCCAAACCGGTTGATCCGGACGGATCGCTCGAAGAGCATGGCGGAGGACGACGACAGGGCGCGCCGAGCGGGCGCGCCGACGCGCGAGGATCGGACGAACGGCGTGGCGGAGAAGGAACCTGACTGGCAGTACGGCTACGGGGCCGACGGCGTCGCCCTCGTGCGGTACGGGCGCGGGGAGCGGGAGGGGCGTCCCTGGGCCGACCAGCTGGACGTGGTCGACCCGCGCGCCGACCTGGCCGCCCAGGTCGCGTACGTGCGGGCGGAGATGGCGGGCTGGGTGCTCTCCGGACCGGTCGAGCTCGGCCAGGAGCTGGTGCGCCAGGGTGCCACGGTGCTGCGCCACGGGCACACCATGGTGCGGCGGCTCGCCGACGCGCCGCCCGCCGAGGGCTGGCCGGCCTGGGCGGCGACCCCGCTGCGGGACGGGCTCCGCGCCGTTCCGTGCGACCGCCCGGCCGAGGAGCTGGTCCCCGGCTCGCTGGCCGCCTTCGGCCCCGGCCACCCCGACCACCGCCCGGAGGACGCCGAGGACGTCCGGGCCGCGGCGAAGCGGCTCGCCGAACTGCTCGCCGGGGAGGTGATAGGGCCGCTGCTGCCGTCCAGCGCCCTGGTCGTGGACACCGCCGACCGGGTGGTGGCCGGAGCCGTGCTGACCGACTGGGACGGACTGCCCTGGATCGCCCATGTGTTCCGTGACCCGGCGCTCGGCCACCCCGGCCTCGGCCGGGACCTGCTGCGGCGCGTCGTCGCGGACGTCGCCCTGGCGGGCCACCGCGAGATCGGGCTGGCGGTGACCGAGGGCAACCCGGCCCGGCGGCTGTACGAGGAGATGGGTTTCACGGTGACGCGCAGCTCGCTGACGGTCATCGTCCCCTGACGGACCGGCCGTGACGGTCGTCCTGGAGCCGGCCTCAGGGGTGGGCCAGACCACCGCCGGCCGGATCGCCCACCTGACGGTGCCGGACGCCCTCACCCTGCTCGCGCTGCGCGGCGAACCGGCCGAGCGCGCCCTTCCCCACCACCACCGCCGCCGGCCGTCCAGCCGGTGAAATGGCTGCGAGGGCTGTCGGTGGCGGTGTGTAGGCTCGCGGCATGGCAAGGGTGACGCGGGACGACGTGGCGAGGGCGGCGGGGACGTCGACTGCGGTCGTGAGTTATGTGATCAACGATGGGCCGCGGCCGGTGGCGGCCGCGACGCGGGCACGGGTGCTCGCCGCCGTCGAGGAGCTGGGGTACCGGCCGAACCGGGTCGCGCAGGCGATGGCCCGGCGGCGCACCGACCTCATCGGCATGGTCGTGCCGGACGCCCGCCAGCCCTTCTTCGCCGAGCTGGCGCACACCGTGGAGCGCGCGGCCGCCGAGCGCGGGCGGCTGCTGCTGATCGGCAACTCCGACTACGCCGACGAGCGCGAGGCCCACTACATCCGCGCCTTCCTCGGCATGCAGGTGGACGGCCTGATCCTGGTGACCCAGGACCCGTCCGCGCCCGGTGTCACCGGCGTGGACGCCACCGAGGGAACGCCGGTCGTGCTGCTGCACCACCGCGCCGAGACCGAGCGCGGCATCGCGGTGGTCGCGGACGACGAGGGCGGTGCCCGCGAGGTCGTCCGCCACCTGCTCGGCCACGGGCACGCCGAAGTGCACTGCTTCGGCGGCACCTTCGCGCTCAGCCCGAGCGACCCGGTGACCGTCCGCACCGCCGGCTGGGCCGCCGCGCTCACCGAGGCCGGCCTGTCCACCGAGGGCCGGCTGACCGCGGCACCGTTCGACCGCGTGCGGGCGCACCGGGAGGCGCTCGCGCTGCTGGCGCGCGCCGACCGGCCGTCCGCCGTCTTCTGCGCAACCGACGACCAGGCGATCGGCCTGCTGCGGGCCGCCGACGACCTGGGCATCCGGGTGCCGGAGGACCTCGCGGTGGCCGGGTTCGACGACATCGCCGAGGCGGTGATCGCCGGACCGCCGCTGACCAGCGTGGCCACCGCCCAGGCGGAGATGGCGCACGCCGCCGTCGATCTGGTGCTGAGCGCGGGCGCGGACGGCGAGTCGGCGCCGGCCGCCGGGGCCCGGACGTTCCCGGCCCGGATGGTGGTCCGCCGCTCCTGCGGCTGCGCCGGGGAGTGACGGACGCGGCTCAGGCCTCGGTGCGGGAGACCTGCGGGCCGTGCCGCCGCCCAGTCCGGTCGGCCGGGAGCGCGGGCAGTGGACCGGAATCGGACGGCGCGCGGCGCGGTCGTCCGGTCAGATCCCGGCCCGGGCGAGCCGGCGGAAGACCAGCGCCACGGCGCCGGCGGTGAGCGCCAGCAGCAGCCCGGACTCGACGAGCTGGATCGGGACGAAGTGCGAGACCGGGTGGTACTGCCCCCAGGAGTCCGGCGCCGCGTTGCAGACGTCGGCCGCGTTGAGACAGTCGTCGGCCGTCATCCGGGTGCCGTCCGCGAGCACCACCCCCTGCTCCACCAGCCAGGAGCCGGTGGGCTTGCTGAAGCCGCCCAGGACGGTGTTGTACGGCTGCTCCTCGTCGACCACCGGCCAGAGGTACGGCCGCAGCACGATCACCACCGCATGGGCGAGGGCCACCGCCGCGCCGCTCGCCAGCACGGCGGCCACGGTGCGCCGCAGCAGCTGTCCGACCAGCACGCCCAGCGCCAGGGCGAAGAGCGACCAGGCGATGTGGACCACGCCGAGCGCGGGGTAGGTGAACCCCTGGAACGGCGGGTCGAAGGCCGCCCGGTTGTGCCGGATGTCCGACCACCACACCCAACTGCTCAGCCCGGCCACCATCGTGGACAGCAGCAGCACGGCGGCGCCCGGGACGGCGAGCCGGGCCGCCAGCCAGCGGCCCGGGCCGACGGACTGCGCCAGCACCAGCCGCAGGGTGCCGCGCTCGTACTCCTGCGCGAGCAGCGGCCCGCCGAGGAACGTGCCGAGCAGCACCGGGACGAGGGTGACGGCCGGCTGCAGGGCGTCCGTGAAGATCAGGGTCAGCATCTCCATCCGGCCGTACTGCACCTGGCAGGAGAGGCTCCAGTCCGTCGCGTGGTCGCAGCCGGTCCGTACCCAGAGCTCGGCCCGGTCCTGGATGAGGAAGTGCAGGACGATCAGGAGCAGGGCGGTGAGGAGCGCGGGAACGGCCATCGTCCGTACGGACACCCGGCTCTGCCGCCACGCCAGCCAGAGGACGCCGCGCGGACCGCGGGAGTCGCGGGCGGGGCCCGAGGGGCGGGTCGCCGCGGACGGCCTGGTCAGGGTGCTGGTGCTCATGCGGCGGCCTCGCGATCGGGAGCGGCGGCGGGGGTCGGGAGCGGGGTGCGGAGGTAGGCCAGCAGCAGCTCCTCCAGGCTCGGCCGGACCGACTCCCACGGACCGTCGACCGGTTCCCCGGTGTGCAGCAGCGCGGTGACCTGACGGCCCCGGACCCGCCGCTCCACGGCGGTGCCGGCGGGCAGTTCGGCCCCGTCGGCGACGCCGGTGAGCAGCCGGTGGCCGTCGAGGATCTCCTCCAGGTCCCCGGCCAGCCGGATCCGGCCCGCCTGGACCAGCAGCAAGTGGTCGATGACGCCGTCGAGTTCGGGCAGGATGTGCGAGGAGACCAGGATGGTGGTGCCGCGTTCGGCGGCCTCGGCCATCAGCACGCCCATCAGTTCGTGGCGGGCGAGCGGGTCGAGGTCGGCCATCGGCTCGTCGAGCAGCAGCAGTTCGGCGCGCTTGCCGAGGGCGAGCGCGAGCGCGACCCTGCTGCGCTGGCCCCCGGAAAGCGAGCCGATGCGCGCGTCCGCCCGCAACTCCCCCATCCCGACGACCCGTTGGGCGGCCTCCTCGTCCCATCCGGGGTTGAGCTCGCGCCCCATGCGCAGCGTGTCCGCCACCGTGAAGGAGGGGTAGAGCGGCTTCTCCTGGGTGACGTAGGCGACCCGGGTGCGGGACTCCGGGGTGCTCGATGCCTCGCCGAACACCCGCAGTTCGCCCTCGGTCGGCTCGATCAGCCGGGCGGCCAGGGTGAGCAGGGTGCTCTTGCCCGCCCCGTTGGCGCCGACCACGCCGCAGATCCGGCCGGCCGGGACGGTGAAGTGGCAGTCGCGCAGCGCCCACCGGTCGCCCCGGTAGCGCTTGCCCAGCCCCACGGCCTCGACGGCCGGCCGCCCCTCCTCCGGTGTCGCATCCGGTACGGATGTCGCGTCCGCCATGCGTTCCCCCCACCCTCCCTAGTCGGTTGCGGCCGGATCCGCCGGCCCCGTTGACGAGCGCGGCGCCGCCGGGACGCCGGTCTCGAAGCGCTGCTCCAGCACGGCGGCCATCAGCGCGGCGATGTCCTCGCGGTCGAGTCCGGCCGCGCGGGCCTCGTCGACCCACCCCACCAGCCCGGCCCGCAGCGGCCCGTCGGCGGCCGCTCCGGGCTGGGCGAGCGAGCGGCGGACGAAGGTGCCGAGCCCCGGCCGGGGCTCGACCAGCCCCTCGCGCTCCAGCTCGCGGTAGGCCTTCAGCACGGTGTTCGGGTTGATCGCGGTCTGCTCGACCACCTCCCGCGCGGTCGGCAGCTTGTCCCCGGGCTGGAGCACACCGAGCCGCAGCGCCTGCTTGGTCTGCTGCACGATCTGCTGGTAGGTGGAGACGCCGCTGCGCCGCTCGATGCGGTACTCGATCACACCCGCATCACCCTTTCACTAGTCCATTAGTGGAATGGTGGCGGACCACGGCGCCTCGGTCAAGTCGGAACCGGGGGTTCCTCAGGGCCGGCGCAGCAGTCGCAGGTCGCCGTCGTCCACGACCCGCCGGTAGCCGAGGAGTTCGTAGCGGCCGAGCATCCGCAGGGTGTCCTCGATCGCGCAGGGCGCGTGCACGCTCGGGTCGGCGAGGTCGACGACCACCCACTGCGGCCCGTCCTGCAGCGCGTCGGCGAGCGGCGGTGCCGGTTCGCGGCAGACCAGGCCGACCGTGGTCCGCCCGGCCAGCTGCGCGGCGAGGCGGTTGGACGCGGCGACGGTGGCGCCGTCGGGTATCCGGGCCAGCATCGCCCTGGTCCGCGCGAGCCGGGGCGAGGTGCCCCAGGCGCCCGGCGCGGCGATCTCGCGCAGCGGGAACAGCGGGAGTGTCACGGCGGCGACCAGGCCGGCGACCACCAGCGCCCGCCGGGCCCGGCGCGCGGCGGCAGGGTCCGGCACGGCGGGCCCGGTCGCACCGCCCGGCACGGCGGGTCCGGCCCCTCGGGCGAAGGCGCCGGTCCGGCGCAGGGCGTCCACCAGCGCCGCCAGCAGCAGCGGCATCAGCACCGCGCTGTAGTGGTACCCCACGCCCCAGTAGTGCGGATTGTCGGCGAGCAGCCGCCAGCCCAGGGTCGGCACGCAGAGCAGCGCCAGCGGTGACCGCAGCCCGAGGAACCCGGCGGTCGCGGCGGACAGGCCGAGCAGCAGCCACTTCAGCGGCGGCCAGACCAGCCGGGACGCCGTCTCCCACGGCGCGGCGGCCGCCTCCCCGGCACCCAGCTGCCCCCAGTAGGCGAAGTCGCCGCCGGGATTGAACGACGGCAGCACCAGCAGCATGGTCAGCGCCGTCGCGGCGAACCCGAAGACCGCCGTCCCGAGGCCGAGCGCCCGGGTCCCGCTCCCGCGCCGGGCCTGCCGGAAGACCAGCACCCCGACGGCGGCGACCGTCAGACCGAGGTCCTCCTTCACCAGCACCAGCGGCAGCGCCCAGAGCACCGCCGCGACCGGCCGCGACCGCCCCAGGGCGGTGGCGGCGAACGCCAGCAGCGGCACGGCGAACGCGATCTCGTGGAAGTCGTCGGCCACCGCCTCGACGATCCCCCAGGAGAGCCCGGTCAGGACCCCGACGGCGCAGGCCAGGCGCGGGCCGCCGACCTCGTAGGCCCACCGGCTCAGCGGCACCACGGCCAGCGCCATCAGCAGCGCCTGCGCGAGGAGCAGCGTGACGGCGCCCGGGAACGCGCCGTAGAGCGGGGCGAGGGTGGCGAGCACCGGGTGGAAGTGGTCCCCGAGCAGGTGGTAGCCGGGGCCCTTGAGCAGCACGACCGGCGCCTCCCCGTGCGCGTAGGCGCGGACCGCCTGCTCGAAGATGCCCAGGTCATAGGCCTGGGTCAGGGCGCGCCGGTGCCGGTTGACGGCGACGCAGGAGTAGAGCACGGCGAACAGCCCGGCGAGCCCCCAGGACAGCACCCGGGACCGCCGGAGGGGGCGGAGCACCCACATCAATAAACCACCCTTTCACTATCTGATTAGTGAAAGGGTGGTGGAGCCCCGGAGTGCCCGTCAACCCGGGGCCGGCGGGGCCGGGGGGGTACCCCGCCTCGCACACGGGGGTTAACTCCCCTACCGGGAAGGGGGTTTCTCGGGTTCCGCTCCGGCCCGCCGGCCAGCAGACTTCCCGTCATGAGCCCACAGCCCACCGCGCCCCCGTCCCCGGTTCCGGCCGCACCGCCGCGCCGGGACCCGGACGGCAGCGACTTCGCCCAGCTCACCCGCCGGATAGCCGAGGAGGGGCTGCTCGACCGCCGCCCCGGCTACTACGCGGTCCGCTTCGGCGTCACGCTGGCCGCGTTCGCGGGCGGCTGGTACGCCCTGTTCGCGCTGGGCGACAGCGGGCTGCAGCTCGCGCTGGCCGCCGCGATGGCGGTCGTCTTCGGCCAACTGGGCCTTCTCGCCCATGACCTGGCGCACCGCCAGGTGTTCGGCGGACGGCGCGGCAGTGAGATCGGCGGGCGGATCGTCGCCAACCTGCTGATGGGCATGAGCTACGGCTGGTGGATGAGCAAGCACACCCGCCACCACGCCAACCCCAACCACGAGGGCCGGGACCCGGACGTCGCCCCCGACATCGTGGTGTGGTCGCAGCAGCAGGCCCGGCAGGCACGCGGGGTCGCCCGGTTCATCGGCCGGCGGCTGGCGTACCTGTTCGTCCCGCTGCTGCTCCTGGAGGGCCTCAACCTCAGCTACAACAGCTTCCGCGCGCTCCGCGGCCCCTCGCTGAAGCGCCCCCGGCTGGAGGGTGCCCTGCTCGTCCTGCACTTCGCGGCCTACTTCGGGGCCGTCTTCGCCGCGCTGCCGGCCGGCCGGGCGATCGCCTTCCTGGCCGTCCACCAGGCCCTGCTCGGCGTCTACCTGGGCTGCGTCTTCGCGCCGAACCACAAGGGCATGCTGATGGTGACGCCGGAGATGCGGCTGGACTTCCTCCGCCGCCAGGTGCTGACCTCCCGCAACGTCCGCGGCAATCCCGTGCTCGACACGCTGATGGGCGGCCTCAACTACCAGGTGGAGCACCACCTCTTCCCCAGCATGCCGACGCCCGCGCTCCCCCGCGCCGCCCGGATCACCCGCCGGTTCTGCGCGGAGAAGGGCATCCCGTACCACGAGACCGGACTGCTCCGCTCCTACCGGGAGATCTTCACCCACCTGCACCGCACCGGCGAGCCGCTGCGCGCGGACCACTGACCGGCCGGGCCGACGCCCCCGCGGATCAGCGCAGTTCGCCGGCGAGCAGGTCCATCAGGAGGTTGTCGTGCCAGCTGCCGTCGGCGCCGCGCTCGTACTGGCGCATCACGCCCACGGGGCGGAAGCCGACCTTCTCGTAGCAGCGGATCGCCGGGGCGTTGTCGACCGCCGGGTCGATCACCAGCCGGTGGAAGCGGTGGTGGTCGACCAGGTGGCGGGCCAGGGTGCGGATCGCGTCGGTGCCGTAGCCGCGACCGTGCCGGGCCGGGTCGAGGTAGATGTCCATACCGGCGTGGCGGTACTCGTCGTCGTCGTTGGCGTACCACTGGACGGCGCCGACCACCCGGCCCTCGGCCTCGATGGCGAGGACCTCGGTGCCGGACTCGGCGAGACCGGTGGTGACGGCGTCGGTGAGGTCGTCACCACCGCGCCACCGGGCGTAGACCTCGGGGGTGCGGCGGATGGCGACCAGAGCCGGGACATCCTCGGTCGTGGCCGGGCGGAGCGTGACGTGCGCGCCGTGCAGAATCGTCCCCATAACAGCGGATGTTTCCATGGAAAGCCCCATTCGGCGAGCCGTTTTCAGCTTTGCGCGCACCGCCTCCCAGCAGGGATGATTCGCCGTCGTGACACGTCTGCTGATCTTCCTCCTCTTCGTGGTGGGCTACCTCGTCTACCGGATCGTGCGCCGCAGGCGCCATCTGAAGTGGGCCCGTGACGGTTTCGATCCGGCGGCCTACGGCATGCCCCCGCGCGAGCGCCTCGACCCGACCCGGGCCGGTCCGCCGGTCCCGCTGGAGCGGCGGCAGCGCTCGCAGGCGATCGCCGACGCGGCCTGGGCCGGCGACTGGCGCCCGGCGGCCGCGTACGTCGCCGAGCCCGGCGACCACTGGGACGAGCGGTGGTCGCGGCTGGGGCTGCTGGCGGCCATCGCCAAGGACGGCGACGGCTGGCTGAGCGCCTGGCGCTCCGCCGAGCCCGGCAACTGCGACGCCGCCACCCTGGAGGCGAAGCTGATGGTGCACCGCGCCTGGGAGGTGCGCGGCTCCGGCTTCCGGGACGAGGTCGGCGACGACGCGATCAACGCCTTCCGCGAGCTGCTGCCGGCCGCGATCGAGGCGGCCCGCCGGGCCGCCCTGCTGGACCCGGCGAACCCGGGCCCGTGGGTGGTGATCGTGACGGCGGCGCGCGGGGCGCAGTTCACCCCGGAGCAGTTCCAGGAGGCCTGGGACGAGCTGGTGAAGCGCGCCTGGTTCCACTACGACGGCCACTGGCAGGCCATGCAGTACTGGTGCGAGAAGTGGTTCGGCTCGAACAAGCAGATGCTCGCCTTCGCCGAGCGCGCGATGGACGCGGCCCCGCCCGGCAGCCCGCTGGGCGGGATATACCTGCACGCCCTCGCCGAGCTCAAGGAGCGCCGCAGCATCGCCGGCACGATCACGGCGGACACGACCAAGTGGCGGATCGAGAACCTCGCCGCCCAGCTGCGGCAGGTCCGGCCGGACGACGAGCGGCTGCCGCAACTGCGGCACCTGCTGGCGCACTTCGCCAGCGAGGTGGAGGCGTACGACGTCGCACTGGAGCAGTTCCGGGCGATCGGGCCGTGGTGCGGGGCCCAGCCGTGGGCCGAGCACGACGACCCGGCGGCGGCGTTCGACCTGGCGCGCGCGCTGGCGGTGAAGCGGGCCAAGGCGGAGCCGCTGGCGGCCGAGCTGCGGCCGGCGAAGAACGCCGGCGCGGGGCACGGGCTGTAGCGGCCCCGCCGCGACGCGGACGGGAGGGGCGCTCCCCACGTGCGCCCCTCCCTCCGCCCGGCCGCTCCGCGGGCGGGCGGATCGGGTCAGGCGGTCTCGACGGGGAGGCCGGCCTCGGACCAGTCCTGGATGCCCTCGCGGTACTTGCGGACGTTGGTGTAGCCGAGGGCGGTCAGCCGGTCGGCGACCTGGCCGCTGTTGGGGCAGGCCTCGTTGGAGCAGTAGGTGACGATGGCGGCCTCGCGGTCCGGCAGCAGCTCGGGCGCCAGCCGGTCGACGTCGGCCCGGACCAGCTCGATCGCGCCGGGCAGGTGCTGCTGGGCGTAGTAGGCGCCGCCGAGGGTGTCGACGACGGTGACGGTTCCGGTCTCCATGGCCGTGGCCAGTTCGGTCCGGGTGATGAGTGCGGTCATGCTGCGGCCTCCTGGGGCTGCGCGCCGATTCGGACTATAGTCCGCTTATGACTCAGGACAGTACCGGACCGCAGTCCGCTTACGCAACGCCTTCTTCGGCGCCGAACGCCCCCGTACCGCTGGAGCTGCTGCGCACCCCGCCGCCGGTCGAGCGCGCCGACGCCGCCCGCAACCGGGCCGCCGTCCTGGAGGCCGCGGGGCGGCTGTTCGCCGAGCACGGGGTCGAGTCGGTCTCCATGGACCAGGTGGCCGCCGCGGCCGGTGTCGGCAAGGGCACGCTGTTCCGCCGCTTCGGCGACAAGGCCGGGCTCGGCGCGGCCCTGCTGGACGCGCGCGAGCGCGCGCTCCAGGACGCGATCCTGCGGGGGCCCGCGCCGCTCGGGCCGGGGGACGCGGACGCCGCGGCGAGCGCTGCGGCGCGGCTGGCGGCGTTCGTCACCGCCTATCTGGACTACCTGCTGGAACACCTCGACCTGGTCCGGATGTCCGAGACGGCCGGCCGGGGTTCGCGCTACCGCATCGGCGCCTACCGGTTCTGGCACCGGCACGTGACGCTGCTGCTCGGCGCGGGCGGGCCCGGCGGGGACCCCGAGCACGACGCGCACGCCCTGCTGGCGGTGCTGGCGGCCGAGCACGTGGCCGCCCTGCTCCCGGAGCTGGGCGAGGAGCGGGTCCGGGCGGGAGCGCTGCGGCTCGCCGCCCGGCTGCTCTGAGCGCCGGCGTCAGCGCTCCGGACCGTACGCCCCGAAGCCGCTGCAGACCAGGCCGTCCCGGAAGGTCAGCGCCTCCGCGACGGCCACCCCGCGCTCATTGCGGTAGTCGATCACGATCGTGTCGACCGAGACCCGCACCGAGTCCAGGGTGAAGCGCAGCTCGGGCAGCAGCGCCAGGGCCTTGCTCCAGTACGCGCGCAGCGCCTCCTTGCCGCGCACCTCCCCCGAGGGCTCCCCCAGGAGGCCGACGACCCGGGGCGAGACGAAGACGACGTCGTCCGTGTAGTGCGCGAGGACGCCCTCCAGGTCGCGGGCGTTCCACACCGCCACCCACTCCTCGGCGAACCGCTGTGCGAAGGCATGATCAATGGTCATGCCCCCATCCTTCCCGCTACGAAGCGGACTTGGGGAGGGGATCCGCGGAACGGGGCGGGGCGGGGACGAACGAGGGACGGGCCGGGTCGCACGCGATCAGCACCGTCGCGTCGCCCGCGCGGACCCGCTCCGGTGGCCGGGGCGCAGGAGTGCCGGAAGAATTTCCGGGCCGGCTGTCGAAACGGCCGGCGCCCGTTCGACGCAGGGGTGAGCGGCGGGGACGGGCCCCGCCCGCACCGACGAGGAGTGAGCCACCATGCCGCGCTTCATGACGCTGATCCGTATCGACGAGGAGCAGGCCTCCGAGTTCAAGTCCGACCCCGGCTTCGAGCAGCGGATGGGGGCGCTGTTCGAGGAGATCACCAAGGCCGGGGTGATGCTGGAGACCGCCGGACTGCTGCCCACCAAGGAGGGCACCCGGCTGCTCTGGGAGGGCGGGAAGGTGACCTGCACGGACGGCCCGTTCACCGAGACCAAGGAGGTCGTGGGCGGCTACGCCCTGCTGCAGTGCAAGGACAAGGACGAGGCGGTCGAGTGGACCCGGCGCTTCCTGGAGACGCACCCGGCGCACTGGAGCGTCGGCGCCGAGCTGCGCCAGATCGACGAGGCCGCCGCGCCGCCGGAGGCGTGACCGGCGCGGCGGTGGTTTGCCGCGGTGGGCGGCGGCTGCTCTGATGGGTGATCGTGACGGAGCGCAACGCGGGAACGGCCGGGCCGGCTCGGACGGCGGGGGCGGCGGAGACGGCCAGGACCATGGAGACGGCCAGGACCGTGGAGGTGGCCAGGACCGTGGAGGTGGCCAGGACCGTCGAGACCGTGTTCCGGATCGAGTCCGCGCGGATCATCGCGGGGGTCGCCCGGATCGTGCGCGACGTCGGCATCGCCGAGGAGCTGGCGCAGGACGCGCTGGTCGCCGCCCTGGAGCAGTGGCCCGAGTCGGGCGTCCCGGACCGTCCGGGCGCCTGGCTCATGGCCACCGCCAAGCACCGGGCGATCGACCTGGTCCGTCGCCGGGAGACGTACGCCCGCAAGCTCGCCGAGGTCGGGCGAGCGCTGGAGGACGTCCCGCCGCCGGAGCCGTCCGGGCCGGACGACATCGACGACGACCTGCTGCGGCTGATCTTCACCGTCTGCCACCCGGTGCTGCCGGCGCAGGCCCGGATCGCGCTCACCCTGCGGCTGCTCGGTGGACTGACCACGGCGGAGATCGCCCGGGCGGTGCTGTCCACCGAGCCGGCCGTCGCCCAGCGGATCGTGCGCGCCAAGCGGACCCTGGCGCAGGCCGGGATACCGTTCGAGGTCCCGTACGGGGAGGAGCGGGCGGCCCGGCTCTCCTCCGTGCTGGAGGTCATCTACCTGATCTTCAACGAGGGGTACGCGGCGACCGCCGGGGACGACCTGCTGCGGCCCGCGCTCTGCGAGGACGCGCTGCGCCTGGCCCGGGTGCTGGCCGCGCTGATGCCCGCCGAGCCGGAGGCGCACGGGCTGGCCGCGCTGCTGGAACTCCAGGCCTCCCGGACGGCCGCCCGCACCGGGCCGAACGGCGAGCCGGTGCTGCTCGCCGACCAGAACCGGGCCCGCTGGGACCGGCTGCTGATCCGGCGCGGGCTGGCCGCCCTGCTGCGGGCGGGCACCGGGCCGTACTCCGTGCAGGCCGCGATCGCCGCCTGCCACGCGCGGGCGGCACGCTACGAGGACACCGACTGGGCGACCATCGCCGCGCTCTACGGCCGGCTGATGGCGCTCACGCCGTCCCCGGTGGTGGAGCTGAACCGGGCCGTGGCGCTGTCGATGGCCGAGGGGCCGGCGGTGGCGCTGGAGGTGGTGGACGCGCTGGCGGCGGAGCCCGCGCTGCGCGGGTACCACCTGCTGCCCAGCGTCCGGGGCGACCTGCTGGCCCGGCTCGGGCGGGGCGCCGAGGCGCGGGCGGAGTTCGAGCGGGCGGCGGGGCTCACCCGCAACGTCCGGGAGCGGGAGCTGCTGCTCGCCAAGGCGGCGGAGGCGGCCGAGGCGGCAGCAGCCGGGGCGGACGAGGGCTGAGGGTTACGAGGGCTGAGGGTTACGAGGGCTTCGAGGGCTTCGAGGGTTCGGGGCTTCCGGCGCTCAGAGCGCGTCGTCGAGCCGCAGCCGGGCGCTGACCTGGCCGAGACCGTCGGCGAGCACGGTCAGCTGCTCCCGGGTGAGCACGTCGATCAGCAGTTCGCGGACCAGGGCGACGTGCCCGGGGGCCGCTTCGCGCAGCATCTCGTCGCCCTGCTCGGTGAGTTCGGCGAAGACGCCGCGCACGTCGCTGGGGCAGGAGCGGCGGCCGACCAGGCCCATCTTCTCCAGCTGGGTGACCTGGTAGGTCAGCCCGCTCTTGGAGGTGACCAGTTTGTCCGCCAGCTCGGTCATCCGCAGTGAGCCGGCCGGGGCGGCGGAGAGGTGGACAAGGATCTCGTACTGGGTGTGGGAGAGGCCCGATTCCTCCTTGAGCTGGCGTTCCAGGCGGCGGTTGAGGAGGTTGCTCGCGGTGACGAAACTCCGCCAGGCGGCCATCTCCTCCTCGTCGAGCCAGCGGGGCTCGCGCGGGGAGGCGGCGGAGGGGGGCGCCGAGGGTGCGGACGAGGTGGAGGGCATGGGGTGATCGTACTCCTATTGTTCAAATTCGAACGAAGGTGTACGGTCGAAGTGTCGGTGTTCAAATTTGAACTACCGCACCCGCCGCCGAGGGCCGACCCAACCGAGGGCCAGAGGAGAAGAGCCGCCATGAGCACCGCCGCACCCGAGCGCATGCCCGCCCTCTACCTGTCGCACGGCGCGCCGCCGCTCGCCGACGACCCGGTCTGGCCCAAGGAGCTGGCCGCCTGGTCCGCCGACCTGCCGCGTCCCAAGGCGATCCTGATGGTCTCCGCGCACTGGGAGGAGGCGCCGCTCGCGCTGGGCGCCGTCACCACCGTGCCGCTGGTCTACGACTTCTGGGGCTTCCCCGAGCACTACTACCGCGTCCAGTACGCCGCCCCCGGCGCACCGGAGCTCGCCGAGCGCGTGCGCAAGCTGCTGCGCGCCCCCGGCACGCCGGTCCAGGACATCCCCGACCGCGGCCTCGACCACGGCGCCTACGTCCCCCTGGTGGAGATGTTCCCGGAGGCGGACGTCCCCGTCCTCCAGGTGTCCATGCCGACGCTGGACCCGCAGCGGCTGCTGGAGATCGGCCGCCGGCTCGCCCCGCTGCGCGACGAGGGCGTGCTGATCGTCGGCAGCGGCTTCTTCACCCACAACCTGCGGGCGCTCAGCCGCGACGGCCGGGTCACCTCGGTGATGGCCGAGTTCGACGACTGGGGCCGGCGCGCCCTGGCGGCCCAGGACCTCGACGCGCTGCTCGACTTCGAGCAGAAGGCCCCGGCCGGCCGGCTCGCCCACCCGCGCACCGAGCACTTCGCCCCGCTGTTCGTCACGCTCGGCGCGGCGGAGCACGAGCTGGGCAGCCAGCGCACGGTGATCGACGGCTTCTGGATGGGTCTGGCGAAGCGCTCGATCCAGGTCGGCTGACGGCTCCGGCGACCGCTCAGAGCGCGCAGCAGGTGAAGCGTTCGCCGATGTGCTCGGGCTGCTCGATCTCGTCGACCAGCGCCACCGCGTAGTCCGGCACCGAGATCCGGCTCTCCCCCTCGGCGTCGGTGAGCAGCTGCTCCAGCCCGGTGCGGTAGCGGCCGGTGCGCGTCCCCGGGCCGATGTGGGCGGCCGGGCTGAGCACCGTCCAGCGCACATCGGTGACCGTCCGGTAGTACGCCAGGGCGTCGCCGTGGGCGTGCATGATCTGCAGCACCGCCTCCGGCAGGCCCGGGGTGTCCCAGACCTTGGTGCCGGGCGCGGTCTCCAGGCTGCCCGCGCCGCCGACCGCGAGCAGCCGGGGCGCCTCGCCGCCGAGCCGGCGCAGCCCCTCGACCAGCGCCCGGGCGGCCGGTTCGATCAGCGCCCGGTGGCCGGGGCCGTCGCCGCCGCCGACCGCGCTCACCAGGGCGTCCTGCCCGGTGGCGACCCGGGCCACGTCCGCCGGGTCCAGCACGTCCCCGGCCTCGACGGCCACCTCCCCCGGGCAGCGCGCGGCGTCGAAGCGGGACGGGGTGCGGACGACCGCCGTCACCCGGTGGCCGCGCGCGGCGGCCTCCGCGACGACGGCGCTGCCGATGGTGCCGTTGGCGCCGAACACGGCGATGCTGGCCATGGGGTACCTGCCTGTTCTCCGGGGTCCGGGGGGGGGAGGGGCCGGGTGGGGATCCGGAGCCAGCAGTAGCACCCGGGGCGGGCGGGACCCTGGCGGACACGCGGGGGCGGATGGGACGGTGGGCCGATGACTGATCGTCCGATGAACGGTGATGACGTCCGGGCCGCGCTCGGGGAGCTGACGGCCGTCCTGGGCCCCGCGGCCGAGGCCGCCGGCGCCCGCTGGGACGCGCCCGCCGGCCCGTTGGAGTGGAGCTGCCGGGAGACCGCCGCCCATGTCGCGCACGACCTGCTCGCCTACGCCGGTCAGCTCGCCGCCCGGCCCGGGGACCGCTATCTGCCGCTGGACCTGACCGTGCGTCCGGAGGCCGGGCCGGCCGAGGTGCTCACCGTCGTGACGGCCTGCGCGCACCTGCTGGCCACCGCCCTGGACGCGGCCCCGCCCGAGCTGCGGGCGTACCACTACGGGCCGTGCGACCCGGCCGGCTTCGCCGCGATGGGCGTCGCCGAGACCCTGCTGCACACCCATGACGTCACCCTCGGGCTGGGCCTGGAGTGGCGGCCCCCGCAGCGGCTCGCCGCGGCCGTGCTGGCCCGGCTCTTCCCCGACGCGCCCGCCGGCGACCCGGTGGACGTCCTGCTCTGGTGCACCGGCCGCGGAGAGCTCGACGGCCGCCCGCGCCGGACCTCGTGGGTCTGGCGGGCGGCCGTCGACTGATCAGGAGGTGGCGAGCCGCTCGGCGGCGCTGCGCTCGACGCAGAACTCGTTGCCGTCGAGGTCGAGGAGGGTCGCCCAGCCCTTGCCGTCCGGGGTGCGGTGGTCCTCGAACAGCGTCGCGCCCAGGGCGAGGAGGCGCTCCACCTCCTCGTCCCGGGTGCGGTCCTGCGGCTGGAGGTCCAGGTGGACGCGGTTCTTCACGGTCTTGCCCTCGGGCACCCGGATGAAGAGCAGCGAGACACCCGCCGAGACGACCAGCACCTCCTCGTCCCCCGGCTTGTCGTCCTCGCCCAGGGTGCCGTCCAGCGCCTTCACCCAGAACTGCGCCAGGGCGTAGGGGTCGGCGCAGTCGATCGTCACATGTCGCACAAGAGAAGCCATGACGGTCACTCTGACCTCGATCGCCGCCCCGGTCCAGTCGTTATCCGGCGGCCCCGGCGCTCCCGGCGGGCCGGCTGTGCCAGTGGCCGTCCAGCGGGTAGTGCGGCGGGGCGGCCGGGACGTACGCCTCGAAGGGGTAGCCGGCCTTCTCGGCGACCCGGCAGGACGCCGCGTTGTCCCCCTCGTGGAAGAGGTCCAGTCGGACCAGTCCGTCGGCGGCGAAGGTCTCCGACGCCCAGGCGGTGAGCGCCGCCAGCGCGCGCGGGGCCACCCCCCGGCCGCGCGCGGCGGCGGCCGTCCAGTAGCCCACCTCGGAGGCGGCACTGCCCGGGGCGCCGCGCTTGAGCACGACCTGGCCGACCAGCGCGCCCTGCTCCAGGACGGCGAAGGAGTACCGGCCGCCCTCCGCCCGGCCCCGGTCCTCGGCCGCCAGCCAGCGGGCGGCCCCGCCAGGGTCGGTCACCCGGTTGCGGACGTAGCGGCGCAGCACCGGGTCGCGGTGGATCTCGACGAGGGCGGGCCCGTCCTCCGGCCGGAAGGGCCGCAGCAGCAGCCCCTCGGCGCGCGGCACCCCGGCGGCGAGCGCGGTCGTCACCGCAGGCCCTCCCAGCCCCAGCGCGGGGTGGGCCCCGGCTCGCCGAGGTCGGTGCCGGCCGGGGAGGCGGAGACGTCCTCGGCGATCCTGGTGCCCCAGTCGAAGTACTCCAGGACGCGGGTCCGCAGCAGTTCGTCCTCGGGCAGCTCCTCGCGCACCACCCCGGTCATCAGCTCCATCCAGCGCAGCCGCTGCTCCTCGGTGATGGCGAGGCCGAGGTGGGCGCGGAGCAGCCCCTGGTGGCCGCCGAGGTCGGTGGTGAAGCGGTCCGGGCCGCCGAACACCTCGGCCAGCCAGACGGCGACGTGCTCGATGTGGGTGGGCGTGAACCGAGCGAAGACCGGCGCGAGCAGCGGATCGGCGAGTACGCCCTGGTAGAAGGAGTTGCTCAGCCGCCGCAGGGCGTCCAGTCCCCCGATCGCGTCGTACAGACTGCCGGAGCGGTGCTCGGTCATCGGTGTCTCTCCCCCGTGGGCGGATCTCCTGCCGCCCTTCCTAGCAGCGGAACCCCTCCCCCCGCCTCCCCGGGCCCCCCTGTTCGCCCCCGGCTCACCAACCGGAGCCACCCCCTCCACTCTCCGACCGGGCCTGCCGGGCCGCCGTCCGGCGGGGGCGGGGCCCGTCCGGGTGACACCCCCGATCGGGGGTGTGCAGGGGGCGGTGGGCGGAGGACAGTGGGCCCATGCAGATTCCACTCTCCGTGATGGACTTCCTCGACCGGGCCGAGCTGGTCTACGGCGACCGGGTCGGCATCGTCGACGAACCGGTGCAACCGGCCGAGCCGTGGGTTGATTTGACGTACCGTCGGATCGCGCAGCTGGCGCGGGCGCAGGCGGCCGGGCTGGACCGGCTCGGTGTCGGGCCGGGCGAGCGGGTCGCGATCGTGTCGCACAACTCGGCGCGGCTGCTGACCTCGCTGTTCGGCGTGAGCGGGCACGGCCGGGTGCTGGTGCCGGTGAACTTCCGGCTCAAGGCCGAGGAGGTGTCGTACATCGTCGAGCAGAGCGGCGCCTCGGTGCTGCTGGTCGACCCCGAGCTGGCCGATTCGCTGGCCGGGGTGGTCGCCAAGCACAAGTTCGTGATCGGCGCGGACAGCGACGCGCTGCTGTACGACTTCGGGAACGCGCCGCGCCGGTACGCGATCGACGAGAACGACACCGCGACCATCAACTACACCAGCGGAACCACCGCCCGCCCCAAGGGCGTTCAGCTCACCCACCGCAACGTCTGGCTGAACGCGACGCTGATGGCCCTGCACTTCGGGGCGAGCGACCGGGACGTCTACCTGCACACCCTGCCGATGTTCCACGCCAACGGCTGGGGCCTGCCGTTCTCGCTCACCGGGCTCGGCGCGCAGCACGTGGTGCTGCGGAAGGTGGACGGCGCCGAGATCCTGCGCCGGGTCGAGCGGCACGGGGTGACCTTCCTGTGCGGCGCGCCGGCGGTGGTGCAGATGGTGCTGGACGCGGCGGCCGAGTGGGACGGCCCGGTCCCCGGCCGGGACCGGGTGCGGATGGTGGTGGCCGGCGCCCCGCCGCCGACCTCGGTGGTGCAGCGGATGGAGTCCGAGCTCGGCTGGGAGTTCATGCAGATCTACGGCCTGACCGAGACCTCGCCGGTGGTGACGGTCAACCGCACCCGCGCCGAGTGGGACGAACTGCCCGCCGAGCGGCGGGCGGAGAAGCTGGTGCAGGCCGGCGCCCCGGCGATCGGCAACCAGGTGCGGGTGGACGAGCAGGGCGAGGTGCTGGTCCGCTCCAACGTCGTGCTGGACGGCTACTGGCAGCAGCCGGAGGCCACCGCGGAGGCGCTCCGGGACGGCTGGTTCCACACCGGTGACGGCGGCGTCCTGGAGGACGGCTACCTCACCATCTCGGACCGGAAGAAGGACGTCATCATCAGCGGCGGGGAGAACGTCTCCTCGATCGAGGTGGAGGACTGCCTCTACGACCACCCGGCGGTGGCCGAGGTCGCGGTGATCGGCGTGCCGGACGCCAGGTGGGGCGAGACGGTCAAGGCGCTGGTGGTGCTGAAGCCGGGCACGGAGCTCACCGAGGCGGAGCTCATCGCGCACTGCAAGCAGCGGCTGGCCGGCTACAAGTCGCCCACGTCGGTGGAGTTCCGGGACGCGCTGCCGCGCACGACCACCGGGAAGCTGCAGAAGTTCCGGCTCCGCGAGCCGTACTGGTCGGGGCGGGAGCGGAAGGTCAACTGACCGTAGCGGATCGGGGGTTCAGCCGAGCAGGCCGGACTCCCGGGCGGTGACGGCGAGTTCGGTGCGGTTGCGGACACCGAGCTTGTGCATGGCGCTCTTCAGGTAGCCGGTCACCGTGTTGCAGGTGAGGCCGAGCTGGGCGGCGATCTCCGGGTTGGTCCGGCCGGTCGCCGCCCAGCGGAGCACCTCGTGCTCGCGCCGGGTGAGCGGGGTCGGCGGGGGTCTTCGCACGGCGGTGGCGGACGCGGCCGGCGGGGTCGCCGGGGTCGCGCGCCAGGCGGCGGCTCCGGCGAGGGCCCGGGTGGCGGCCTCGGCCAGCCTGGTCACGGCGGCGATCCGGACGTCCCCGAACGGGACCACCGCGCGCAGCGAGGCGTACACCACGCCGTGCACCGTGCCGCCGTGCAGCAGCGGCACGGTCAGCATCGCGTAGAGGTCCTCGGCGATGACGGCGGCGTCGTAGTGGTGCGAGATGGTGGTGTCGGCGCGGTAGTCGGGCGCCCAGCTGGGCGCCCGTTCGGCCAGCGCCCGGCCGCCGAGCCCGTTGCCGGCCGGCACCGGGAGGTCGTGCAGCAGGTCCGCCCGGGTGCCGGCCCAGTGCCGCAGCACCATTCCCTCGCCCCGGGCCCCGGCCACCCCCGGCTCGGGCACGCCGACCAGGCCGACGTCGGCGCCGCAGTCGGCGACCACCCGGCGGGCGAGGTCGCCGAGCACGGCGTCGCGGACCAGCTCGGCGGCACGGGCGGCGAGGTCGTCCGGGGCCTCGGCGCCGCTCTTCGACGCGGTCGGGGCGGTCGTCATCGCGCGATTGTCACATGCGATTCCGGTGGTGGGGAGGGGTCGCGAGGGTGTTCGGCGTGCGTGTCGTGTGGAGTTGTGCGGAGTTCCGGGTGGGCGCGGTCGCGGCGGCGTAGGGTGCGGGCGCGAGGTTACCGACGGGTCACCACCACGGCCCATCGTGGCCCGCCGCGATTCCCGATGTTTCCAAGGTTTCCGACCGTTGCGAAAGGGAGATCCATGGCCGATCCAAAGGGTCCCGAGGGCTCGTCCGTGCTGGCCGACCTGCGGGCCGAGAGCGGGGTGCTGGACGGGCTCGTCGCCGGGCTGGCGCCGGACGACTGGGCGCTGGACACGCCCGCGCCCGGCTGGACGGTGGCGCACCAGATCGCCCACCTGGCCTGGACGGACGACTGGTCCGAGCTGGCCGCGCGCGATCCGGAGGCCTTCGTCGCGGAGTCCGGCCGGGTGTTCGGCGAGCTGGTGGCGGCCGGCGCCGACCCGGTGGAGGACGGCGCTGCGCGCGGGGCGACCGAGGAGCCGGCCGCGCTGCTGGCCCGCTGGCGGACCGGGCGGGAACGGCTCGCGGGCGCGCTCGCGGCGGTGCCGGCCGACGTCCGGCTGCCCTGGCTGGGCCCGCCGATGAAGGCCGCGTCGATGGCCACCGCGCGGCTGATGGAGACCTGGGCGCACGGCCAGGACGTGGCGGACGCGCTCGGCGTCCGCCGGGAGCCGACGGCGCGCCTGCGGCATGTCGCGCACCTGGGGGTGCGGACCATGGGCTTCGCGTTCACGGTGCACGGGCTGCCCGCCCCGCAGGCTCCGGTGCGGGTGGAGCTGACCGCGCCGGACGGCGGAGCGTGGAGCTGGGGGCCGACGGACGCGGCGGACCGGGTGACCGGCCCGGCCCTGGACTTCTGCCTGCTGGTCACCCGGCGCCGGCACCCGGACGACCTCGCGCTGACCGCCGTCGGCGAGGTGGCGACGGCCTGGCTGCCGATCGCCCAGGCCTTCGCGGGACCGCCCGGAGCGGGCCGGGAGGCGGGGTCGTCGCTTTAGCGGATGATGCGTCAAATACGCCGGATTTCCTGCCAAACCACACGTTCCGGCGATATACAGGGTTCGTCGGCGAATGATGGACTTCGGGCATGAAGCGAATCGACCAGCTGCGCACCGCCCTCGCCGGGGCCGCCGCCCTGCTCGCCGTCGGCGCTCTCACGGCCGCCCCCGCCCAGGCCGCGTTCGCCCAGGCCGCGTTCGCGCTGCCCGCCGCTCCGGCCGGGGCCGCCGCGCCGACGCAGGTCCGGGCGGGGACACCGGCCGCGCACCAGGTGGTCACCTTCTTCGAGGAGTACCGGCGGGCGGTGCTCGGCGAGAGCGGCGAGACCCCGCGCGCCGTCCGCGAGCGCTACCTCTCCCCGCACCTGAACTTCCGCCTCGACGCCTGGGCGCAGCAGCACGACGCCGATCCGGTGTTCCGCGCCCAGAACGTCCCGGTGGACTGGTCGGCCCAGCAGGTGAAGGACGAGCACGGCTTCGCCTCGGTCCGGCTCACCGAGTTCTGGGGCGGGGGCGGCGGCCAGGAGGTCTGGTACACCGTCCGCCTGAGCGATCTGCGGATCGTCGAACTGAACGACCGGCCCGCCTTCTGACCCCCATCGGGCGACCGGTCGGCCCAGGCCCCGGCGCGGCGCAGGCACCCCCCACGACTGCGCCGCGCCGGTCACTACTTGCCTCCGTCACGGAGCAGCAGCAGCCCCCGGTCCCGCTCCAGGGCGCCCGCCGTCCAGGCCGGGAGCAGCTCGCCGAGCAGCCACTCCACCTCCTCGGCCGCGTCCTCGTCGCCGCCCGGCAGGAGTTCGGTCTCCCGGTGGATCCGCTCGGGGTCGAAGCCCGCCAGTTCGGCGCGCACGCGGTCGAGTTCGGGGCCGGCCGCGAGGGAGGGGAAGGGCCAGGGGTCGTCGTCCGGCGCCGCGGAGTCCCGCCGGGGGAACGGAGGGAACGGCCAAGGGCGCGCCCAGAGGCCGGCCAGGGCCGGCAGCCCCCAGGCCTCGAAGGCGTCCGCCAGCTCGTGCCAGCCGCGGCCGGGCAGGACCGCCGCGCCGAGGGCGTCGCCGGCGCCGGGCAGCAGGAGTTCCAGCAGCCAGGTGTAGCCGCCGGGCCGGGAGGGGTCGAGCCGGCCCGTGGCGATCTCCCGCAAGGCGGGCTCCACCTCGGCGGCTTCGGTGGCCCGCAACAGCTGGTCGGCGGCCCTGAGCGGGCCGATGCGGTCGAGGGCTCCCCGGACGAAGGCCTCGTCGCCGGAACCGACCGTGCGCAGCAGGGCGTCGGCGTCGACCGCGAACGCCGAGAGGTATTGTTCGGACATCGCGCCATTATGGCGGTGACATCATCTCCCGTGGCGCACAGGGGTGTTACACGGCCGGCTTGGTCCAGGGGGCGACGCCCAGCCTTCCGGTGGTGCCGAGGTCGAGGTGGGCCGGGACGGTCAGCCGGGGGCGGCCGGGGATCGGGGCGATGTCGAGGAAGCGGCCGTCGTCGGGGCCCTTGTCGCCCGCGGTCACCGTGTTGCGCCAGACCAGCTGGGACTCGGCGTACTCCTGGGGCTGGAGGATCAGCGGCGCGGGGACGGCGTCGAAGTTCTCCAGGGTGGCGATGCCCGCCGAGCCGCGTTTCACGGTGACGGCGAGCGGGGCGCGTTCGGCGTCGAGGACCCGGACGGCGGGGTGGCCCTTGAGGCTGTAGGGGCGGGTGCCGCAGTTGGTCAGCCGGACCGTCATCACCCGCAGGCCCATCGCGGCGTTGGCCTCGCCCACGGTCAGCGCGACGCCCTCGGGGGAGCAGACCGGCACCGGGGCGGCGGAGGCGGAGGCGGAGGCGGACGGGGTGACGGGCGAGGCGGGCGTGACCGGGAGGGGCGTTCCGCCGATGGTGCGCGCCGGTCCGGGCGTTCCCCCGCCCGCCCCGGTCGCCGGGATGCTGCCGCACCCGGCCGCCGCCAGCGCCCCGGCCGCGAGCAGCAGCCCGGCCCGGAGGGGGCGCGCGGTGCGACGGGTGACGGTCTGCGGCGACGGCGTCGAGTCCATGGGGACGATCATGGCACGAAGCGGTCCCCGCACCCGTCACAGTCCGATCCGCAGCGGGGTGAGCCGGGTGGCGACCAGGTTGGTGGCGCCCCGGTCCCGTTCGACGTGCCCGTGCACCAGAAGTCCGGCCCGGTCGAGGGCGGTGCGGCGCTGGGACTCCCAGACCGGCCGGCTGCAGATCACATTGATCAGCCCGGTCTCGTCCTCCAGGCTGAGGAAGAGCACCCCGCCCGCCGTCGGCGGCCGCTGCCGGTGGGTGACCAGGCCGCCGACCACCACCGCCGTCCCCGCCGGTACGTCCGGGAGTTGGGCGGCCGAGAGCGCGCCGCCGCGCTCCAGGTGGGTGCGCAGGTGCTGGAGCGGGTGGCTGGTCGCGGACGTCCCGGTGGCCCAGAGGTCGGCGATGGTCTCCTCGACCGGGGTCATCGCGGGCAGGTCCGGCGCCTCGGTGCCGGGCGTGGTGCCCGGGATGAGGTCCGCCGAGACGCCCGCGAACGCGCCCGCCGCCCAGAGCGCCTGCCGCCGGCCGAGCCCGAAGCAGCCGAACGCGCCCGCCGCGGCCAGCGCCTCCAGTCCCGGTGCGGGCAGGCCGGTGCGGCGGGCGAAGTCCTCCAGGTCCGCGTACGGCTGCCCGGCCGCGATCGCCTCGGCCTGCGCGGCGCCGATGCCGCGCACGGTGTCCAGGCCCAGCCGGATCGCGGGCTGCGGCTTCCCGGCGGTGAGCGGCGGGGTGGGCGTCGGCCCCCGGTACGGCTCCAGGGTGGGCCCGGCGCCGCTGGCGTTGACGTCCACCCCGCGCACCCGCACGCCGTGCCGGCGGGCGTCCGAGATCAGGCTGAGCGGCGAGTAGAAACCCATCGGCTGGTTGGCCAGCAGGGCGCAGGTGAAGGCTGCCGGGTAGTGGTACTTGAGCCAGGCGCTGGCGTACACCAGGTAGGCGAAGCTGATCGCGTGGCTCTCCGGGAAGCCGTAGTTGGAGAAGGCCTCGATCTTGGTGTAGACGTCCTGCGCCACCTCCTCCGGGATGCCGCGCTCGGCCATGCCGCCGAGCAGCCGCTCGCGCAGCCGGGCGACCCGTTCGTGCGAGCGCTTGGCGCCCATCGCCTGGCGCAGCCGGTCCGCCTCGGCGGGGGTGAACCCGGCGCAGTCGATGGCGAGTTGCATCATCTGCTCCTGGAACAGCGGCACCCCGAGGGTCTTGCCGAGGGCGTTCTCCATCAGCGGGTGCGGGCAGCCGGCCGGCTCCACCCCGGCGCGGCGGCGCAGGTACGGGTGGACGGAGCCGCCCTGGATCGGGCCGGGACGGATCAGCGCGACCTCCACGACCAGGTCGTAGAAGTGGTCCGGCTTGAGCCGGGGCAGGGTGGCCATCTGGGCGCGCGACTCGACCTGGAAGACGCCGACGGTGTCGGCCCGCCGCAGCATCGCGTACACGCCCGCGTCGTCGTCCGGGATGGTCGCCAGGTCGTAGCGCTCGCCGTGGTGCCGGGCGACCAGGTCGCAGGTGTCGTGCAGCGCGGCGAGCATGCCGAGGCCGAGCAGGTCGATCTTGACCAGGCCGGCGCCGGCCACCGACTCCTTGTCCCACTGCAGCACCGAGCGCCCCGGCATCCGCGCCCACTCGGTCGGGCAGATCCCGGCGATCGGCTCCCGGGTGAGCACCATGCCGCCCGAGTGGATGCCCAGGTGGCGCGGCAGGCCGTGGAGCTGCCCGGCGAGCGCCAGCACATCGGCGGGGACGACGGCGTCCGCGCCGGGCGGCGAGCGGAAGTCGGCCTGCCGGCTGAACGCGTCCACCTGGCCCTGCGGGTAGCCGAGCACCCGGGCGGCGTCGCGCAGGGCCAGCCGGGGCCGGTAGGTGATCACATTGGCGACCTGGGCGGCGTGCTCGCGCCCGTAGCGGCGGTAGACGTACTGGATGACCTCCTCGCGGCGGCGGTTCTCGATGTCCAGGTCGATGTCCGGCGGCCCGTCGCGGGCGGTGGAGAGGAAGCGTTCGAAGAGCAGCTTGTAGTGCACCGGGTCGACGGCTGTGATCCCGAGCGCGAAGCAGACCGCCGAGTTGGCGGCCGAACCGCGCCCCTGGCACCAGATGGACTCCCGGCGGCAGAAGTCGACGATGTCGTGCACGATCAGGAAGTAGCCGGCCAGGTCCAGCGTCTCGATGACGTCCAGCTCGCGGGCGAGCTGGCGGCGGGCCGGGCCGTTGCCGGGTCCGAACCGGGCCGGGCCGCCCTCGGCGACCAGGTGGCGCAGGTGGCTGATCTCGGTGTGGCCGGGCGGGACGGGGTAGCCGGGCAGCTCCGGGTCCAGGGTGGCGAAGTCGAAGGCGCAGGCGCGGGCGAGGTCCACGGTGGCCTCGCGGACGCCGGGGAAGCGGGCCAGCCGGGCCGCCATCTCACGGCCGGAGCGCAGATGGGCGGTGCCGGCGGCCTGCGTCCAGCCGGCCGCCTCGGTGAGGGTGCGGCGGTCGTGCAGGGCGGCCAGGCTCTGGGCGAGCCGGCCCTCGGCGGGGCTCGCGTGGTGGGCGTTGGTGGAGGCCACGGTGGTCAGGCGCAGCCGGGCGGCGAGCGCGGCGAGGGCGTCGTTGCGCAGGTCGTCGCCGGGGAGCCACTGGTCGATCAGCTCGACGTGGACGTTCTCGCGGCCGAACGCCTCGGTGAGGGTGCGCAGTCGGTGCTCGGGGTCGGCCGGGCCGCTTCCGGCGGCGGCCAGCGCGGCGGGGACGCGGCCGAGCCGGCAGCCGGTGAGCACCGCCCAGTGGCCGCCGTGCGCGTCGGCGAGCTCCGCGAAGTCGTAGACCGGGTTCCCCTTGGCCCCGCCCGCGAGTTGGGCCGCGCCGATCACGGTGGAGAGCCGGCGGTAGCCCTCCGGGTCGCGGGCCAGCACCAGCAGGTGCTCGGCGCCGCCTTTCTCCTGACGGAGCGTCAATTCGGCGCCGAAGGCGGTGGACACGCCCGTGCCGCGGGCCGCCTCGGCGAGCCGGACCGCGCCGTAGAGGCCGTCGTGGTCGGTGAGCGCGAGGGCCTCGACGCCCAGCCGGGCGGCCTCGGCGACCAGCGCCTCGGGGTCGCTGGCGCCGTCGAGGAAGCTGAAGGCGGAGTGGACGTGCAGCTCGGCCCAGGCCGGTCCGGCGGGCCGCTCGACGGGCTCGTCCGGCCGGTCGCCGGTGTGCGGGCGCAGCGGGACGACCTCGCCGCCGCCGTCACCGCCGGACAGGCGCCGGTGCAGCTCGCTCCAGGGGAGGAAGGGATGACTGGTGAATCCCATCGGGGGTGGTGCCTTCGGTCTCTCGCTGGTTTCCTGCCCCCCTTCCTTGGACGGCCCGGCCGTCAGTCGTACCCGGCCTCCACGAACCAGGCACCCCCCTCCACCGTGAGCAGCAGCGCCCGCCCGTCCGCCACCGTCACCTGGAACCGGGCCCGGCGGCGGGCGCGTGCCTGGTCCCACCAGTACTCGACCGCCGGCCAGGGTCCGGTCCAGCCGTCCACCGCCAGTTCCCGCCCGCGCACCGCCACGGTGGCCGGCCGGGCCGACACCCCCGCCCGGCCGTCCACCGTCACCGGCCGCCCGTCGCCGTCCAGCACCGCCGCCGGCACCGGGACGCGGTGCACCACGGCCGGCCAGACGTCCCGCAGCCCGCCGATGCGCCCCGGCCAGGGCGCGTCGGCGGGCGCCGCCGGGTCGTACGGCTCGCCCCACGGCACCCGGACCACCTGGTCCTCCGGGCCCCGGCCGCCGGCCGGCTCGATCCGGCGCAGCCCGGCGTGCCCGAGCACCGCCTGCACCCGGGCCACCGCGCGTTCCACCCGGTCGTCCGCCACCGCCTGTCCCCAAAGGGCGAGTTGGCGCCCCTGGTCGGGGGTGAGGTCGTCCGGGACGAGGCGCAGCGCGGTGAACCCGCCCGGCTCGGGGGCGGGCGGGCCGTCGGCTTCGCCGCCGCGGTCGAACGTGCCGGCGCCCTGCCAGGCCTGGAGCTGCCAGCGGACGCGTTCGGCGAGCGCCGTCGCCGAGAGCCGGCCCTCGTGCCGCCAGAGCCGCGCGACGGTCCGGCCGTCGGCGCACTCCACCTCGACGGCGACCCGCTGGCAGGTCAGCCCCGCCCCGGCGAGCCGCTGGTGCAGCCGCTCGGCCAGGGTGCGGGCGACGAACACCAGCGGTTCGGCGAGCGGCTCGGGCGGGTCGAAGCGCTGCTCGACGGAGAGGTCCGGCCCCTCGGCACGCGGCACCAGCGGGCGCGGCTGCAGACCGCGGGCCAGCCGGTGGGCCACCGTGCCGGCCGGGCCGAAGCGGTCGGCCACCGACTCGGCGGGCAGCACGGCGAACGCCCCGACGGTGGGCAGGCCCAGCCGCTCCAGCAGTTCGGCCAGCCCGGCGTCGCCGAGCGCGGCCACCGGGTAGGGCGCGAGGAACTCCGCCGTCCGGCCGGCGGGGACCAGTACCCCGGCGCGGGCGGCGAGCACGGCGGCGAACAGGCCGTCGGCCACACCGACCCGGCCGAGCGGGGCCGACGGCGCGGCGGTGGGGGTCGCGGCCCCGGGGGCGGGGGCCGGCGGGTAGGCGGGCGGGCGGGCGAAGCCGCCCCGGGCGCCGTCCCGGGCGGCGGGGGCGGCGGCGAACAGCTCGTCCGTCCCGGCGGTCCGCCGACGGGCGGCGCGCTCTGCGTCGGCGCGCTCGGCGTCGGCGCGCTCGGCGTCGGCGGGGTGCAGCGGGACGACCTCGGCCAGGCCCGTCTCCCCGCGCCCGGCGCCGTCCCCGCGCCCGGCCTCGGCGCGGCTCCCGGCCGGCTCCGCGTCCGCCGGGTGCACCTGGGGGCCGGTGGCCGCGACTGCGACTGCGGCCGAGGCCGAGGCCGAGGCCGCCAGGGCGGCCGTGACCGCCCCCTGGACCTTCGCCGCCAGGGCCTCCTCCCCGCCGAAGTAGCGGGCCGGCCCCTTCACCGGGATCGCGCACAGCCCCGGGCGCAGCACCTCCACCCGGGGGGTGAACGCCTCCACCGCCGCCACCACCGGTTCGAACCGCCGGGTCTCCGCCTCCGGGTCGCGGTCGCGCAGCTCCAGCGCCGGGCAGAGCCGCTGGGCCAGCTTGAGCGGCTGCCCCTGCCGCACCCCGGCCGCCCGGGCCGCCGCCGAGCAGGCCAGCACCCGGCCGCCCTCGACCACCGCCACCGGGGCGTCGGCCTCCCGCGCGCCCTCCCCCGGGCGTTCGACGGCCGCCACCGGCCAGTCCGGACACCACACCACCAGCACCCGGGGGGTGACCGCGCCACCCGTCCCGGTGGACCCGGCAACCTCGCCACCGGTCATCTCACACCACCGCCATACGGTCGAGGCCCACTCCGGCCCCCGACACCGCGTCCTCCCCCACCACGTCCACGTCCACCGTCCCGGCGCCGACCGTCTCCTCCACGGTCCGCACCGCGCCGTGCGCGTCCGGCAGCCAGAGCCGGGCCGTCCGCCCGCGCCCCGCCGAGCCGCGCCCCTCGGCCACCACCTCCACCTGCCGCCCGGTGAGCTGCCCGTGGCCGTCCCCCAGCCCGAACCAGCGCCCGGAGCGCACGCCCAGCCGCAGTCCGGCCCCTGGCCACGGCCCGGCCACCAGCAGCACGCAGCCGCTGCGCCGCAGCACGGCGGCCAGCCGGGCGGCCAGGTTCGGCGGGACCGGGCCGTCCGGACGCAGCATGATCAGTTCGACGGCGCCGGCCAGGACGGACACCACCTCGGCCCAGTGCGGTCCGGGGTCGTCGGCCACCAGCAGCCGCCGCAGGTCGAGCCCGTACCCGGCGGCCGCGGCCAGTCCGAGGTCCGGCAGCCCGACCGCCGCGGCCCAGCCGCCGTCGGTCTCCCGCACACCGGCGGCCAGCGCCAGCAGCAGCCCGGCGTCCCCGCCCGCCACCGACACCGCGGCGCCCCGGCGCAGCCCGCCCTCCGGCAGCAGTCCGCGCAGCGCGGGCACCACCGGCAGCAGGCCCCGGCCGGGGGCAGCGGTCGACGCCACCGGTCGGAGCGCGGGCTTCCGCTCGACGGTGGATTCGAAAACAGATTCGAAAACGGGCACAACCCCAGGATCGAACATCCGTTCGTAAAGATTCAAGTCCGAATCGCCCGTCTTCGGCCCGTGACTCTCCGTGTCCGCCCGGGAAGGGGCGGACACGGGGTGCCGGACGACGCTCCTCGGCGTCGTCCGGCAGTGGGCGCGCGGCCGTGGACGGCCGGCCTACTTGGGCATCTCGTTCCAGAGCTGGTCGATGGTCTTGCCGGTGAGCTGCACCCAGATCTCGCCGGTGCCGTAGTCCCTGGTGTTCAGCAGGTACGGCAGGTCGGGCCGCCGGTAGGCCCTGGTGACGTAGTCGATCAGCCGGGCCATGGCGCCGTAGCCGTTGTCGTACCGCTCGCCCGGAGCGAGCGGGCGGACGGTGCCGGGCTGGAAGTTGTAGTAGCGCACCCAGTCCGCCAGCCCCTCCTCCACCCACCAGTGGCGGCCCGGGTGGCCGAAGAACGCCACGTGCGCGGCCTCGTGCAGCAGGAAGCCGGTGTCGTTCCGGTTGCCCCGGGCGTAGCCGATGTTGACGTGGATCTCGGGCACGGCGCCGGACCGCGCCTCGGCGGGGTACCTGGTGATCTGCGGGTCGAGGACGATCCGGAACCGGGGGGCGGGGGTCCACGCGCCCTTGATGACCAGGTTGGAGATCGTCGGGTAGTAGTCCGCGACGGTCTGCTTCTGCTGTTCCAGCCACGGGCCGAGGTCCGGGGCCTGCGAGTAGTCCAGGTCGATGACCGGGCGGCCGGGGGACGGCGGGGTGGTGCCGGTGCTCCGGTCGAGGTTCCAGTTCTGCGCCGGGTCGCCGGCGTTGCAGGCGGCCACCTTCGCGTTCAGGTCCGCGCCGCGGGTGAGGCAGAGGCCCGGGTCCGAGACGTTGCGCAGCAGCCAGCCCCGGCCGTCGCCCAGCGAGGTGTTGTGCAGGCTCCACCGCTGGTTGTCCGCGGCCACGTAGTTCCAGGCGCCGACGGTGTTCCGGCCCATGTCGCGGTCGATCGCGTTGTTGGTACCGGGCACCTTGACCGACCAGGTGCCGGCGCCCTCGTCCCTGATCGTCCACAGCTGCTGGGCCGACGCCTCGTTCCAGTCGCGGACCACCACGTTGGAGCCGTTGGCGCGGCTGTCCCACTGGAGGGCGCCGCCCGCCTTGCTGGAGACGCGGTACTCGGCTCCGCTCACCGGCAGCGGCAGGTCGGTCGCGCTCGCGGTCCCGGCCCCCAGGACCGTCCCGGACACCGCGGTCGCGGCGACCAGGACCGCGGCTGCGGCCGTACGGCGGCTGATCATCTCGGCTCCCCCTTCCGGCCGGCTCCCCGGTGGACCCGGCCTGATGCCATGTCATCTCCCTGCCGCACATAGGGTGTCTACGGTCCGTTGACGGGGGGGGTCGGACGCGTGCCCGAACAAGAGCGTTTCTGTGCCCACGTCAAGTCGGCGTTTATGTCCGACCGGCAGGATCTGCCGGTGCGACCGTGGGCCCTCCTGGCCCCGGCGGCGGTCGCGACGACGAAACGAGGTCGAGGAGAATCATGCGTGGCACCACGCTCGGTGACCGCTACCGGCTGGAGGAATGGCTCGGCGGCGGCTCGATGGGCGATGTCTGGCGCGCCCAGGACCAGGTGCTCGACCGCCGCGTGGCCGTCAAGGTCCTGAAACCCGCGCTGCTGGACGAGCAGGGCTTCGCGGAGCGGTTCCACGACGAGGCCCGGGTGATGGCCCGGCTGCAGCACCCCGGCATCGTCGGCGTGTACGACTTCGGCCCCGGCCGCGGCACCGACCACGTCCCCTCCTGGGGCGCGCCGCCGGAACCCGCCGCCCAGCCGGTCGCCTACCTGGTCATGGAGCTGATCGAGGGCGAGCCGCTGAGCACCGTGATGGAACGCCGGGGCCCGCTGACCGTCCCGGAGGCGCTCGGCCTGGCACTGGACGTGCTGGGGGCGCTCCAGGCCGCGCACGAGGCCGGCATCGTCCACCGGGACATCAAACCCGCCAATCTGATGGTGCGTGACGGCCATGTGGTCGTCACCGACTTCGGCATCGCCCGCCCCGGCTGCGACCCCCGGCTCACCGTGCCCGGGATGGTGCTCGGCACCGCCGCCTACCAGGCGCCCGAGCAGGCCTCCACCAACACCGTCACCGCCTCGGCGGACCTGTACGCGCTCGGGGTGGTGCTCTACGAGTGTCTGGCCGGGCGGCTGCCGTTCGAGGGTGAGACCGCCCTGGAGCTGATCCTCAAGCACCTGACCGACCCCGTGCCGCCGCTGCCGGCCGAGGTCCCGGACCCGGTCCGGGCCCTGGTCGAACGGGCTCTGGCGAAGGACCCGGCGCTGCGCTGGCCGGACGCCGCCGCGATGGCCGCGGCCGTCCTGGCGGCCCTGGCCGGTGAACCGGCCGAGGGCCTGGTCACCGGTCCTGCCTGGGCGGCGGTGGTCCGGTCGACCGGTGCGCTGGCGGCGCTCCGGGCCACCGGGTCGGCGGTGCGGCCGGTGGTGGCGGCGGAGGCCGCGGCCGGGGCGGAGGCCGGGGCGGAGGCCGGGGCCGCCATCCGGCCGGGCCGCGCGGCCCGGTGGCGGGCGGCGCTGTTCGGCACCCGGCGCCGCACCCTGCTGGTCACGGGCGCGGCCACGCTCTGCTGCGCCATCACCGCCACCGCGGCCGTCGTCCTGCACCGGCCCGGGAGTCCGGGCGACGTCCGGGCGGCCGAAGCGGCTTCCTCCGCCCAGTCGGGCCTGCCGCTGACGGCGCCCGTCGGGCTGCCCCCCGACCCGGGTGCGCCGTCCCCCTCCCCCACCGCGGCGGCCCAGTCCGGGACGCCCTCGCCGACCGCGCCGGCCGTACCGGGTGGTGCGCCACTGCCCGAGGCGGGAGCCGTGGGTGGCGCCACGGCGGGCGGCGGGACGGTGGGTGCCCCGTCGAACGCCCCCGCGAACCCCCCGGCCGTGCCCGCCCCCGGCGCGCCGGACGCACCCGCCGGTTCCTCGACCTCGGCGGACGCACCGGCCGCACCCTCGCCGTCGCCGCCCGGCCGGCCGTCGACGTCGAACGACCCCGTCTACCCGCCCGCCCCGCCGCCGAGTTCCCCGGCCTACCCCGCCAAGCCGCCGCAGACCACGCCCCCGCCCGCGTACACGCCCCCGCCGTCCTACACACCGCCGCCGTACACCGCGGGCCCGCCGTCTCCCCCGCCGCCCGGCACCGCCCCGACCGATCCGCCCATCAAGCCCCCGACCCAGCAGCCCGGCCCGCTGCCGGTGCTCGCCCGGTTGTCCAACGGCGGCGCCGTGCTGTACGGCCACACCGCCCCCGAGCAGGACGGCACCCCGGTGGTCACGTCCTACGACGACGGCGGCCCGGGCGGGATCTGGCAACTGACCCCGAACACTGGCGGCGGGTACTCCCTCGCCAACGGCGCCACCCAGTACTCCAAGGTCCTGGAACTGGAGGAGACCCGGTCCCAGACCCGGCTGTGGCAGCGCCCGGCGCCCCCGGCGCTGAACCAGATCTGGTCCTTCGTCCCGGTGTCCGGCGGCTACCTGGTGACCGTCGCCAAGGACTCGCAGCACTGCCTCACCGCCGCCGGCCCCGGCGTACCCGCCACCATGCGCACCTGCGAGGCTTCCGCCGACCAGCTCTGGACGGTCTCCGCGGCCTGACCGGCGGCCCGTTGCGGACCGAGAGCCGACCGGAACGGCCTCCACTCGACAGACGCGCCCGCCCCCGCCCAAGCCACCGACCGCCGCCGGCCGGTACCGGCAAGCAGGCAACACCCACACCCCGCCTCCGGCGCCAGCCGGAGGCGGGGTGCCAGGCGCCCGCACCCGCACACGGACAGGGCCCGGGCGTCCGCGCGCGCCGAGACCGCCGAGGCGGGTCGCGTCACCGAGCAGCGGCGCCAGGCGCTCGGCCGCTGACAAGCCGACCGGGCCGGGATGCCCGACGCCCCACCCCACATCCGCGTGAGCCGAGACCGGACCGTCGAGGCGGGCCAGCCGGCGGGGCATCGCCGAGCAGGGGCGCCAGGCGATCGGCCTCCGGTGAGCCGACCGAAGCCGGAGTCCCGGATGCCTCCGCCCAAGAGGCCCGCCGCCCGCGCGGGCCCTGCCCAACGCCTCAGGCCAGGAGCCAGAGAGCCAGAGCAACTCCCGACCGGGCGGCCACCGGCGAGTAGCACCACCGGCGTTCGGCCTCCAGCCGTCCAACCGGAGCCGGAATGCCAGGCACCTCCGCCCAACAGGCCCCGCCCACCGCACAGGCCGGGACCGCCGAGCCAAAGCATCACCACGCACACGGCCACCGGAGCACCTGCCGGAGGCGGCTTGCCGGGTGCCGCCGCCCGACAGGCCCGGCATCCGCCCGG
>NZ_JBEOSF010000013.1:80480-170634 GCF_040302725.1 Kitasatospora sp. NPDC097605
CCCGCCCACCGCACAGGCCGGGACCACCGAGCCAAAGCATCACCACGCACACGGCCACCGGAGCACCTGCCGGAGGCGGCTTGCCGGGTGCCGCCGCCCGACAGGCCCGGCATCCGCCCGGACCGGGTCGACGCCTCAGACCGAGAGCCAGGTGGCCACCGCCGAGTAGCACCACCGGCGTTCGGCCTCCAGCCGTCCAACCGGAGCCGGAATGCCAGGCACCTCCGCCCAACACGCCCCGCCCACCGCACAGGCCGGGACCACCGAGCCAAAGCATCACCACGCACACGGCCACCGGAGCACCTGCCGGAGGCGGCTTGCCGGGTGCCGCCGCTCGGCAGCTCAGGCGGGGAGCCAGGAGGGCCAGGAGCGGCGGGGTGGGCCGGGTGGGGGGAGGGTGCCGAGGAGGGGGGTGAGGCGGTCGGCTTCCGGGGAGCCGATCGGGGCCAGGATGCCGTGTGCCTCGGTCCAGCAGGCGCGGGCTCGGGACAGGTCGTTCGGGTGGTGGGCCGCCAGGGCGTCGCCGAGGGCGGCCAGGGCCAGGCCGCGGCCGCGGTGGTCGCCGTCCAGGGTGAGCGCCTCGACCGCGTGCTCCGCCGCCTCGACCGCCTCCGGGCCGCGTCCGGCCGCGCGCAGTGACTCGCCGAGCCGCAGCAGGAGCCGGCCGGTGCGCCGGTGGTCGTCCGGGTCGGTCAGGGCGAGGGCGGCCCGCCGGTGGGCGGCCGCCTGGTCGTGCCGGCCGAGGTCGTGGGCGATCGAGCCGAGCGAGTCCCGGGCGCGGGCCTCCAGTTCGCGGTCGGCCAGGTCGTGGCCGATCACCAGGGCCTGGTCGACCACCCGGCCCGCCGCGCCGAAGCGGCCCTGCCGGGCGAACGCCGCCGCCAGCTCCAGCAGTTCGGCGGCCAGCGCGCGCCGGTCGCCGATCCGCTGCCGGACCGCGACGGCGGCCGAGAACCCGGCCACCGCCTCGTCCGGGCGGCCGAGCTGGACGAAGCAGGCGGCGAGCGAGCCGTGGGTGAGCGCGAGCAGCGGCTGCGGCAGCCCGTGCGCGGTGCACAGGTCGCGGGCCCGGAGCAGCTCGGCGAGGGCCGACGACGCCGAGCCGACCTCGGCCAGCAGCCGGCCGAGCACCAGCCGCGCCCGGGCCTCCGCGGTCCGGTCGCCCTCCCGCAGCGCGGCCCGCAGCAGGGCGTTGGCGGCGTGCCCGAGCGGGCGGGTGGCGTGCCCGGAGTCCGCCGACAGGCAGACGCCCAGCAGGAGTTCGGCGAGCCGGTCGAGGCCGGGCGCCGCCTGCGGGGCGCGGCTCCGGAACTCCGCGCACTGGCGCACCAGCGCCCCGACGGCCACGTACCCCCCGACCGCCCGGGAGGCGGCCGGCGCGGTCGGCGAGCGGAGCGCGGCCGTCACCCTGGCGTGATGGTGGTCCACCAGCCGGGCCAGCGCGGCGGCCCGCTCGCCGTCCCGCTCCGCCTCGTCGCGCGGGCCGCCCGGGCAGACCCGGTCGACCCGCTGGGCGAAGGCCCGCAGCAGATCGTGGTAGCGGTAGCGGTCGGGACTCGCCGAGACCTCCAGCATCGAGCAGTCCACCAGCGATTCGGCCAGCGTCTCGGCGGCCGGGTCCGGCCGGTCCAGGACGGCGGCCACCTCCGCCGCCGACAGGTCCGGCACCTCCGGGACGGCCAACAGCCGGAAGGCGCGCGCCTGTTCGGCGTCCAGCAGGTCGAAGCCGAAGCGGAACGAGGAGTCGACGGCGAGGTCCCCGCTGCGCAGTGCGTCCAACCGGTAGCGCTCACCGCCCAGTTGCTCGACCAGTCGGGCGACGCTCCAGCCCGGGCGGCAGGCCAGGCGCGCCGCGAGGATCCGCACCGCGAGCGGCAACTGCCCGCAGAGGCTGACGAGTTCACGGGCCGAGGAACTCTCGGCGGCCACCCGCTCGGCACCGACCACCCGGGTCAGCAGGGTGACCGCCTCCTCGACGGGCAGCACCGGCAGTTCGGTGAAGCGGGCGTTGGGCAGTGCCCCGATCCGGGTCCGGCTGGTGACCAGGACGGCGCAGCCCGCGCCGCCCGGGAGCAGCGGCCGGACCTGCTCGGCGTCGCGCGCGTTGTCGAGCAGCACGAGGACCCGCCGCCCGGCGAGCAACGACCGGTAGCGGGCGGCCCGTTCGGCCGGTCCCGCCGGGATCGCCTCGCCGGGGACGCCGAAGGAACGCAGGAAGACCGCCAGCGCCTCCTCGGGCCGGGTCGGGCGGCCGTCCGCGCCGTGCAGGTCGAGGTAGAGCCGGCCGTCCGGGAACTCCTCGGCGAGGCCGTGCGCGACGTGCAGGGCGAGCGCGGTCTTGCCGACCCCGCCCATGCCCGCGATCGCCGCCACGGGCATCCGGCCCGGTTGCCGCAGGGCCGTCCGCACCTCCTCGACCTCGGCCTCCCGGCCGGTGAAGTCAGCCATGGCGGCCGGGAGTTGGTCGGGCCTGAGGACGGTGGGCGGATCCGTCGCGGCCGGCGGTCCGACCTCGGTAGCGGCACCGGTCGCGGGCGACGGCACCGGCCCCGTCAGGCTCTCGTCCGCCGCGAGGATCCGCCCGTGCAGGTCGCGCAGCCCCGGGCCGGGGGCGACGCCCAGCTCGGTGCGCAGCCGGCGGTCCGCCGCCCGGTACACCTCCAGCGCGTCCGCCTGCCGTCCGGAGCGGTACAGCGCGAGCATCAGCAGCTCCGAGAGGCGCTCGCGCAGCGGGTGCTCCTCGGCCAGGGCGGTCAGCTCGGCGACCGACTCCGCCCACCGGCCGCCCTCGACCTCCGCCTCCAGGGACGACTCCAGGACGGCGAGCCGGCGCTCCTCCCACTCCCGGCGCTGGCGCTGCACATAGGGGCCGGGCACCCCGGACATCGGCTCGCCGCGCCAGAGCGCCAGCGCCGTCCGCAGGACGCCCGCCGCCTCGGCGGGCCGGCCCTCGGCCCGCAGCGTCCGGGCCCGGGCCAGCAGCGTCTCGCAGCGCGCGGTGTCCAGGCTCCCGGGGTCGGCCACCAGCAGGTACCCGCCGCCGAGCGAGGTCAGCACCTCGGGCCCGAGCACCCGGCGCAACCGGTGCACATAGGTGCGGATGACGCCGTGGGCGCTGGCCGGCGGCTCCTCGCCCCACAGGTCGTCGATCAGCTGGGCGCCCGAGACCTGCCGGTTCGCCCGGAACAGCAGGGCGAGCAGCAGCCCCTGCTGCTGCGGCGAACCGAGCGCCAGCTCCACCCCGCCCCGCAGGCCCCGCACCGGCCCGAGCACTTCGAACCGCAGCCCGTCCGACCGCGTCCCCTGGTCCATCGACATCCCCCCGTACCTGCGCGACTCCCCCGTCCGCATGATAACCACCGGCATTCCCGCTGCTCAGCTCCGGCGGAGCGGCGCCGCCGCGGCCGCACTGGCGATGCTTGCCTTCGAGTGGACTCCAACTCGTAGCTTCGATCGCACCACGCACCGCGCACGACCCGGGAACGGAGAACCCCCATGAGCACGGACAAGGACAATGACACCGCCGCCGCCACGCGGGAGGAGCGATTCGAACGGGGGCTGGCCGTCCTCACCTCCGTCGACGGCGAGGCCGGGCGGCGGGTGGTCGACGCGCTCGCCGACATCCACCCCGAACTCGCCCACCAGATCGTGGCCTGGGGCTTCGGCGAGATCTACAGCCGGCCCGGACTGCCGCCGCGCGACCGGCAGTTGGTCACCCTGGGCATGCTCACCGCGCTCGGCGGCTGTGAGCCGCAGCTCGAGGTGCACCTCAACGCCGCCCTCAACGTCGGCCTCACGCCCACCGAGATCACCGAGGCCCTGCTGCACTCCGCCGCCTACTGCGGCTTCCCCAAGGCCCTGAACGCCACCTTCGTCGCCAAGAAGGTCTTCGGCGAGCGTGGCCTGCTCCCCGTGGACGGGCGGTGACCGCGGACGGGCGGTGACCGCGGACGGGCCGCAGGCCGCGCCGAACTCCCGGGCCGGGAAAAGGTGGTGAAGGGCGGGAGGGGCGGCGGCAGACTGACCGGATGACCGAGGAAACGTTCGAGACGTTCAAGAAGGACCTGCTCGTCTATCTGCAGGACGCCCGGGACGCCCTGCTGTGGAAGCTCGAAGGGCTCTCCGAGTACGACATCCGCCGGCCGCTGACACCGACCGGGACCAATCTGCTGGGGCTGGTCAAGCACGCGACGGCGGCGGAGGCCCTGTACTTCGGGGAGACCTTCGGGCGGCCGTTCGACGCGCCCCGGCCGTGGATCACCGGGGACGCCGAGCCGAACTCCGACTTCTGGGCGACCCCGGAGGAGAGCCGGGAGCAGATCGTCGACCTCTACCGGGCGGCCTGCGCGCACGCCGACGCGACGATCGCCGCGCTGCCGCTGGACGCGGTCGGCCGAGTGCCGTGGGGAGGGCGGAGCGAGGTGACACTGCACCACAGCCTCGTCCACATGACCGCCGAGACCCAGCGGCACGCCGGGCACGCCGACCTCGTCCGCGAACTCGTCGACGGCGCGACCGGCCAGCGGCGGGGCGGGGAGAACACGGCCCCCGGCGACGAGGCCTGGTGGGCCGCCCACCGGGAGCGCGTCGAGCACGCCGCCCGGGAAGCCTCCCGGTCTCAGGCGGAGCCGTCGGCCCAGGCGTAGTGACGGGCGACGGCGGTGGCCGCCGCCGCGACGGCCTCGCGCAGGCCGGGCGGGCCGAGCACCACGGCCTCCGCCCCCAGCCGCAGCAGGTCCCCGACGGCCACCGTCGTGCTCTCGACGGCGAGGTCCACCTCCACCCACCCGTCGGCGTCGGGCGGGCCTGCGGTGGCCAGCGCCCGGGTGCCGGCGGCGCCGAACTGCATCGGGAGCAGCCGGCGGGCCTGCGGGGAGACCCGCAGCCGGGCGGTCTGCTGGTGGAGGGCGGCGGTCAGCCGGCGGGCGGTCTCCGCCCAGTGGGCCGCCAGGTCGAAGCCGGCGGGGCGCTCGAAGGCCTCCTCGGCGACCTCGACGGCGAGCAGCCGGGAGACCCGGTAGGTGCGGACGGCCGGCTCGGCGGCGCCCGGCGTGTCCACCGCACCCGCGACCAGGTACCAGATGCCGCCCTTGAGGACGAGGCCCAGCGGGTGCAGCTCCCGGTGCACCTCGCCGCGCCAGCGGCGGTAGTGCACGCGCAGCACCCGCTGCTCCCAGACCGCCCGCGCGACCGGGGCCAGGTGGGCGACCGGGTCGGCGTCGCGGAACCAGGCCGGGGCGTCGAGGTGGAAGCGGTCCTGGACGCGGCGGGTGCGGTCGGCGAGTTCGGCGGGCAGCGCGGCCTGGAGCTTGAGCTGGGCGGTGGTCAGCACGGCGCCGAGGCCGAGGTCGCGGGCCGGTCCGGGGGCACCGGTGAGGAACAGCGCGTCGGCCTCGGCGTCGGTGAGCCCGGTGAGCCGGGTGCGGTAGCCGTCCATCAGCCGGTAGCCGCCGTCGGGCCCCCGGTCGGCGGTCACCGGGACGCCGGACGCGGCCAGCGCCTCGACGTCCCGGTAGACGGTGCGGACCGACACCTCCAGCTCGGCGGCGAGGTCGCCGGCGGTCATCCGGCCCCGGTTCTGGAGCAAGAGCAGCAGGGCGAGGAGCCGGTCGGCGCGCATGGCCCCATTCTGGCGCCCGTACCTGACAAAAGGTGTCAGGTACGGGCGCCAGAGTGATCACCGAGCGCCCGGCACACCCGTCGCGCGCCGGCCCGTGCACCACGCACGCACCACCCCGAGGACGACCATGAGCGCATCCACCACCGTCACCGGCAGCTTCGGCTACGCCGACTGGACGGAGACCCCGATCGGCCCGGCGGAGGTCCTGCCCCGGCTGGCCCGGGCCTCCGTCGTCAACGCCTTCACCGGCGGCATCGAGGCGGCGGCCACCGTCTGCGAGTACGTCTTCGTGTACGCCACCGAGAAGACCGGCACCTTCTCCGGCCTCCAGCAGCTCACCGGTCGGCTGGACGGCCGGGCCGGCGGCTTCGTCGTGGAGGAGCGCGGCACCTTCGCGGAGGACGGCACCGTCCGCTGCGCCTTCGAGGTGGTCCCCGGCACCGGCACCGGCGACCTCGCCGGCCTGCGCGGGACCGGCGGCTACCTCTACCACCCCGGCGAGTCCCCCGTCCCGTACACCTTCAGCTACGAGCTCGACTGACCCCGGCGGGGGCGGCGGCGCTACGCCCGGCCGGTGAGCAGGGAGACCCGCACCTGCTCCGGGTAGCCGGCGGCGGTGGGCGGGGCGGGCAGGGCGGCGCGCAGGCGGGCGGCGAAGGCCGGGCGTTCGGCCGGGGAGGGGAGCTGCGGGGCGGGGATGGCGGAGTAGAGGGTGCCCAGGAGCTGATCGGGGGTCAGGGCGTCCTCGTACGCGATCACCGTCTCCCGCACGTCCGTGAAGCCGGCGCCCGCCAGCGCGGCGGCGTAGCCCTCGCGTTCGGCGGCGCCGGTACCGCAGGAGGCGGTGATCGGGCGGCCGAAGTGCTCCTCCAGCGCGGCCCGCAGGGCACGCGACCAGTCGGTGTCCTGGGCCCAGACCGGGGCGCCGTTGGCGATCACGGCGACCCCGCCGCCGGGGCGGGTGAGCGGACGCAGCGCGCGGAACAGCTCCGCGGGCCGCATCCAGTGCAGGGCGTTGCCGATCACGGTGACGCCGAGCGGGCGGTCGCCGGACAGCAGCGCCGCGAGGGCCGGGACGTCCGTGTCGGTGCCGAGCAGCCAGAGCGCGTTGCGCACGCCCGCCCGGTCGGCGGCGGCCCGCGCCTCACGGAGCATGTCCGGCTCCGGGTCCATGCCGATGACGCTCCGCACGCGGCCGGCGAGCGGCAGGGCGAGTTGGCCGGTGCCGCAGCCGAGGTCGAGCGCGAGGTCGCCGATGCCGGGGTGGGCGTCCAGGCCGAAGGTGTGGGCGAGGGTGTCGAGCACGGCCGGCGGATAGCCGCGGCGGTACTCGGCGTAGTGGGTGGCCACCTCGCCGGAGAAGTCCGGGAGGGCGGGGGCGGAGGAGGAGGTCATGGCCGGGAACCTGCCCGCCCGGGCCGGGCCCACGCGGCTGATCGCTGTGGGCGGACGGCCCGGGGCCGGGCTGCCGGGCCGGACCGGGTGCTCAGACCTCGACGGGCGGCTCGGACATGATCCGGCGCACCTCGACCGGCATGCCGAGCGGCCCGCCCCCGGGACCGGGCGCGGCGGAGACCCTGGCCGCGATCTCGACCGCGCGCGACTCGGCGTCGCAGTCCACGATCCACCAGCCGGCCACCCACTCCTTGGTCTCCGGGAACGGCCCGTCGGTGACCACCGGCGCGCCGTCGCCGCCGGCCCGGACGAGCCGGGCGGTCTGCGGCATGGCCAGGCCCTGGGCGTCGACGAGTTCGCCGGTGGCGTGGAGTTCGGCGTTCAGGTCCCGCATGTACCGCACATGGATCCGGACGTCCTCGATCGGCCACTCCTCGACCTTGGGGATGTCCAGGTCCTGCGCGCTGAACTGCATCAGCAGCATGTACTTCATCGTTCCGCTCCTCGGTCGTCCACGGGCTCTCACCGTAAGGTCGGCGCACGCCGCGCGATCTCGACATCCCCGACCGGAATCCGCGGGGAAGAGTCAGCCCCGGCGGCGACCGCCTGGCGTGACCCGGAAGAGAGGGCCTAGGGTCGGGACGGTGAAGCGATACGACTGGCTGAAGAAGATTCAGCGCATGGACCCGGAAACCGAGTTCACCGAGATCTACCGGATCAGCAGCTGGTACGAGTTCCCCTGGGACTACACCCAGTCGCTCGGCTTCGCGCTCTACCGCACCTACGCCGTGCCCAGCATCGGCCGGCTGCTCGCGCGGACCGGCGAGTTCACCGGGCGCACCCAGAAGCGGTACGACGACACCCTGCTGATCCTGGAGGCGGTGGTCGAGCACGGCTTCGACTCCTCCCAGGGGCGCGAGGCGATCCGCCGGATGAACCAGATGCACCGCCGGTACGACATCTCCGACGACGACTTCCGCTACGTGCTCGCCACCTTCGTGGTGACGCCCAAGCGGTGGATGGACGACTACGGCTGGCGGCGCCTGTCCCCGCACGAGATCCGGGCGGCGGTCAACTACTACCGCGAGCTCGGCCGGCACATGGGCATGACCGGCATCCCGGAGACCTACGAGGAGTTCGAGCGGCTGCTCGACGACTACGAGCGCGAGCACTTCGCCTTCGACCCGGGCAGCAGGGCGGTCTCCGACGCCACGCTCGGCCTGATGGCCTCCTGGTACCCGGCGCCGCTGCGGCCGTCGATGCGGACCTCCTCGGTCTGCCTGCTCGACGACCCGCTGCGCGAGGCGTTCGGCTACCCCGCCCCGCCCGCCGCGCTGCGGAGCGCCGTCCGCGCGGGGATGCGGCTGCGCGGGCGCTTCGTGCGGCTGCTGCCGCCGCGCCGCAGGCCGCACCTGGGCCGGGACGGCTGGCAGGTGCGCAGCTACCCCGGGTACCCGTACGGCTATCGGATCGGCGACCTGGGGACCTTCGAGACCAAGGGCCGCACCGGACCCTCCTCCGGCGGCTGCCCCTTCCCGCACGCCGCGGCCGCCGGGGACGAGGGCGGGAGCGGGACGGGCGGCCCGGACATCGGCTGAGCCGCAACAGCCGCAACCGCCACGGCGGGCCGCACCGTGGACTGGCACCGCGGCCCCCGGCCCCTCAGGGGCGGGGGGCTACACCCCCGTGAGGTGGCGCAGCAGCGGGCCCGGGTCGTGGCTGCCGCAGGCGGTGCGGACGGCGGCGTCGTGGGCGGCGGCGAGGGCGTCGAGGCGGGCGAGCCGGGTGTGGCCGAGCCGGGACAGGTGGGCGGTGACGCGGCGGCGGTCGTGCTCGTCCTGCCGGCGGTAGACCCAGCCGGCCTCGGTGAGGGCGTCGACGATGCGACTGAGGCTGGCCTGCGGGATGAGCAGGCTCTGGGCGAGGTCGCCCATCGAGCGGCCGGTGCCCTCGGTGAGGGCGCGCATCACGCGCCACTGGTCGAGGGTGCAGCCCTCGGCCTCCAGCCGGGCGGCCAGATCGCGGGCGAGGCGGCGCTGGGCGACGGTGAGCAGCTCGATCAGCAGGGGCTGGTCGGTGGCCACGGCGTCGGGGGTGGTGACTGGTGGTGTCATGGCCGTGTCTCTTTCCCCGTCGCTCGTCCTGGTCGCCGGTCCCGGTGGTGCGGCCTCGTTTGGCCGGATCGGCTGGCCATGACGATACTCGCAAGCGATGAGCGCCGATGTGAAGCTGCTGGAGCCGCTCGACGCGCGGTTCCTCCCCCGGGAGACGCCGGCGCTGCGGGTGTGCCTGGTCGTGCCGCAGTCCGGCCCGCTCGGCCTGACCGGGCCGTCGGCGCTGGACGGGGCGCTGCTGGCCGCGCACGAGGTGAACGCGGGCGGCGGGGTGCGCGGGCTGCCGCTGGAGCTGGTCCTGGTGGACGGCGGCGGCGCGCCGGCGGCGGTGGCCCGGGAGGTGGCGCTGCTGCTGGACGCCGGGGCGGTGGACGCGGTGGCGGGCTGCCACTCCAGCGATGTGCACCGGGCCGTGGAGCCGGTGACCACCGGGCGGAGCGCGTACGTCTACACGCCGCCGCACGAGGGCGGTGACCGGCTGCCGGGCGTCTTCTGCACCGGGACGGACCCGGCGCGGCAGCTGGCGGGGGTGGTGGAGCGGCTCACCGGGCGGCACCGGCTGCGCCGGTGGGCGCTGGTCGGCAACGACTACATCTGGCCGCACGCGGTGCACCGGGCGGCCGGGCGGGCGGTGGCCCGGTCCGGGGCGCGGGTGGTGCTGGAGCGGCACCTGCCGTTCGGGACGGCGGAGCGGGCGCTGGAGCCGCTGCTGGACGCGCTGCGCGCGGAGCGGGCGGACGCGCTGCTGCTGAGCCTGATCGGCGCCGACCTGGTGCGGTTCAACCGGGCGCTGCGCCGCACCGGCCTGGACCGCCGGCTGGTGCGGCTGTCCGGCGCGCTGGAGGAGAACAGCCTGCTCGCGTACGGAGGGGACGCCACCGGCACGCTGTACGCCGCGATGCCGTCGTTCGCGTCGCTGACGGAGGAGCGCCGGGTGCGGCTGGCGGAGCAGCACCGGGCGGTGTTCGGGCCGTTCGCGCCGGTGCTGGACGCCTACGCGGTCGGCTTGTACGACGGGCTGCACCTGCTGGCGGCGCTGGCGGCGCGCGGGGAGCTGGTCCCGGACGACGGGCTGGGGCGGGCGGCGGCGCGGCTGCTGCGCGGGGACGGCGCCGCGGTGCGGCAGGCATGGGCGCGGGCGCCGCTGGGGCCGGCCCGCGGCGGGGTGCACCTGGCGCGAGCGGAGGGACTCGGGTTCACGGTCCTGCCGTAGGACCGCCACCGGCGCGGCCGTGATCCGCCGCACGCCCGTGTCCCGCTCTGAGCCCGTGTCCCGCCATGCGGACACGGCCGCCAAACCCTTCCATTTGGAAATAACTGGCTCTAGTGTCTCCCCACCACCTCGGGTCGCCCCGCCACGGGTCGTCACGGAAGAGAGCCCCCATGCCCGAAGCACCCCCTTCCCCCGCCGGCATCGAGAGCTACGGCTACAAGCAGGAACTGCGCCGCTCCCTGCGCTTCACCGATCTGCTGGTCTACGGCCTGGTCTTCATGGTGCCGATCGCCCCCTTCGGCATCTTCGGCAGCGTCTTCCAGGGCTCGGGCGGCATGGTCGCCCTGGCCTATGTGCTCGGGATGGTGGCGATGATGTTCACCGCCCTCTCCTACGCCCAGATGTCCCGGGCCTTCCCGATGGCCGGCTCGGTGTACACCTACGCCGGGCGCGGCATCGCGGCGCCGGTCGGCTTCCTGTCCGGCTGGATGATCCTGCTGGACTACGTGCTCGTCCCCGGCCTGCTCTACCTGATCGCCGGCGTGGCGATGAACTCGCTGGTGCCGGCGGTGCCGGTCTGGCTCTGGCTGGTCGGCTTCGTGCTGCTGAACACCGCCGTCAACTACCTCGGCGTCGAGATGACGTCGAAGGTCAACAAGGCGATGCTGATCGGCGAGCTCGTGGTGCTGGTCGTGTTCATCGGCTTCGGCGTGGCGGCGCTGGCCTCCGGCAAGGGCCGCGGCTTCGACTTCACGCCCGTCTACAACTCCCAGACGTTCTCCTGGAGCCTGGTGTTCGGCGCGGTGTCGATCGCGGTGCTGAGCTTCCTCGGCTTCGACGGCATCTCCACCCTGTCCGAGGAGAACCGGGACTCCACCAAGGCCATCGGCCGGTCGATGATCGCCGCGCTGGTGCTGGCCGGCTCGCTGTTCATCGCGCAGACCTGGATCGCCTCGCTGCTCGTCCCGGACCCGGACGCGCTGATCGCCGACGGCGATCCGAACGGCACCGCCTTCTACGACGCGGCCCGGGTCGCCGCCGGCGGCTGGCTCGCCACCGTCACCGCCGCCGCGACCGCCGTGGCCTGGGGCTTCGCCAACTCCCTGGTCGCCCAGGCGGCCACCTCGCGGCTGCTGTTCGCGATGGCCCGCGACCGCCAGCTGCCCGCGTTCCTCGCCAAGGTCCACCCGCGCCACCGCGTCCCGGTGAACGCGACCCTGCTGACGGCGGGCGTCTCGCTCGTCCTCGGCCTCTACACCGCCTCCCGCGAGGACGGCATCACTCTGCTGTCCACGCTGGTCAACTTCGGCGCGCTGACCACCTTCCTCGTGCTGCACGTGTCGGTCGTGGTGCACTACGTCTTCCGCCGCCGCAGCCGCGACTGGTGGCGCCACCTGATCGCCCCGGTCATCGGCTTCGCGATCCTCGCGTACGTGGTGATCAACGCCGACATCGCCGCCCAGCGGCTCGGCTTCGTCTGGCTGGCGGTCGGCGGGCTCGTCCTGACCGGGCTGCTGCTGTCCGGCCGCCGCCCGAACCTGGCGGCGGTGGCCACCGACGCGACCCCCGATTCCGCCTCCGCTTCCGCCCCCGGCAAGGAGAACCCGTGAACCTGCCCGACGTCGTCTCCCTCTCCCCCGAGCCCGACGCGTACGCCTACACCTTCGGCGGACGCGCCCCGCTGGTGACCGTCCAGCCCGGCACGGTGGTCGAGCTGACCACCGAGGACTGCTTCGGCGGCCGGGTCCGCGACGTCACCGATCTGCCGAGCGCGGTCTGCGAGTTCCCCTACCTCAACCCGGTCACCGGGCCGATCGCGGTGGCCGGCGCCGAGCCCGGCGACACCCTGGCCGTGCACTTCGTGGAGATCACCCCGGCCCGCGACTGGGGCATCTCCAGCACCTTCCCGCACTTCGGCGCGCTCACCACCACCCACAGCACGGCGATGCTGCACGCCCCGCTGGAGGAGCGGGTCTGGGTGTACGAACTGGACGTCGCGGCCGGCGTCTGCCGGTTCCGGGCCCGCAACAGCGACTTCACCGCCGACCTGCCGCTGGACCCGATGCACGGCACGGTCGGCGTCGCCCCGGCCGGCGGCGAGACCCTGATGTCGATCACCCCGGGCGCCCACGGCGGCAACCTCGACACCCCCGAGATGCGGGCGGGCACCACCGCCTACTTCGGCGTCAACGTGCCCGGCGGACTGCTCGCCATCGGCGACGGCCACGCCCGCCAGGGCGAGGGCGAGGTGTGCGGGACGGCGATCGAGACCGCGATGCGCACCACGGTGGTGGTCGACCTGATCAAGGGCGGCGGGCCGGCCTGGCCCCGGCTGGAGGACGACCGGTACCTGATCTCCACCGGCTCGGCCCGGCCGCTGGAGGACGCCTTCCGGATCAGCCAGCACGATCTCGTGTGCTGGAGCGGCGAGTTGCTCGGCCTGGACACCCTGGACGCCTACCAGCTGGTCAGCCAGGCCGGCCTGGCCCCGGCGGCCAACGTGTGCGACACCAACTACACGATGGCCGCCAAGCTGCCCAAGTCCCTGCTGGGCCGTGTCCGGGCGTACGACGGCCTGCACGACCGGCTCCGCGCGATCGCCGCCGGCTATCTGCGCGGCCGTTGAAGAGGGGTCAGGTTCCCTGCACAACGGTGTTCTGATTGGCGGTGAGCAGCCACCGGCCGTCCTCCTTCGCCATGACGTACAGCGGGCTCCCCTCCTCCCCGATCTGCCCGCCGTCGCCGTCGAGGTAGCGCTGGCGCACCTTGACGGCGGCGACGTCGGGCCGGATGAAGAGCACGTGCACCACCTCGTAGCCGGCCGTGGTGCCGCTGCCCGCGAAGGTCCCGGGCAGCACCTTGCGGGTGAACTCCGCGATCTCCTCCCGCCCCCGCAGCAGCAGGCCGTGGCCGGTGGTCCAGATCGCGTCCGCCCGGAACAGGCCGATGAACTCCTCGGTGAGCTCGTTGACCTGCGCGTGCTGGACGGTGGCGACCACCTGCCGGATGGCGGCGATCTCGGTCTCGACGGAGCCGGCGTTCATCAGGGTGTTCCCGTTGGTGTCCATGACGTCCATGATGAAACCTCACGCCGACTTCAGGTCAAGGGCGGACGTGACCGGGGTGACTCCGGACGGCTCGTGCGCGCCGCGGACTTGAAGCTGCCGCAGCGGCAGCTTCTACCGTTCTCGACGGGGCCGGACGGACCGGCCCCGGTGAGGGACGTGAGGGAGGGCGGGATGGCTTCCTGGCCGATCGCCGAGGTCGCGCGGATGTCCGGAGTGACGGCGCGGACCCTGCGGCACTACGACGAGATCGCGCTGCTGCCGCCCGCCGGGATCGGCAGCAACGGCCACCGCTACTACGAGGAGGCGCAGCTGCTGCGGCTCCAGCAGATCCTCGTGCTGCGGGCGCTGGGCCTGGGGCTGTCCGAGATCAGCCGGGTCCTGGCCACCCGGGTGGACGAGCTGGAGGCGCTGCGCGGCCACCACCGCCGGCTGCTCGCCGAGCGCGACCGCCTGGACGCGCTGGCCGCGACGGTCGCCCGCACGATCACCGATCTGGAGCGATCCAGGAAGGACGGTACGCCGATGACCGGGATCAACCGGCCCGAGAACCTCTTCGAGGGGGTCCGGGCCGCCGACTACGAGGAGGGCCTGCGCGACTTCCCCGAGCTGGCCGAGGCCACCGGGCGCGCCACGGCGGAGCTGAGCCCGGAGGAGGTCGAGGCGGGGCAGCGCGAACGCACCGCGCTGATGATCCGGCTCGCCGAGCTGATGGCCGCCGGGGTGCCGGTGGACGCCGCGGAGGTGCGGGCCGAGATCGCCGGGCAGTACCGGGCGCTCACCGCGATCCAGCCGGTCTCCCCCGAGGAGTTCCGGGCGATGGGGCGCGCCTGCGTGGAGAACGAGCCGTGGCGGGCGGCGTACGAGTCGATCGCCCCGGGGCTGGCCGAGTACCAGCGGGACGCGATCGAGGCGTACGCGGCGGCGCTGCCGGCCTGAGCCGCGGGGCGGCCGGACGACCGGGGGTGACCGGCTGACCCGGTGAGCGGGCGGGCGCGGGCGGGTGGACGGGACCCGCTCGCGCCCGCTCCCGCCGTCCCCACCCGAACGGGTGATCTAGGCTGGTGAGGTGCCCCTTCTCGTTCGCCGCCGCCACGTGGACCTGCTCCGCGTGACCAGCATGTCCTGTCGACGCTCCGGCTGAACCTCGCGCCCCTCCCCCTCAGCGCGGCCCGCAGCGGCCGCGTCCCCCCTCCCGGCCCCGGGCACACCGCCGCACCAGGCGCGTCCCCGGTGTTCCCGGTCACCACCGGAGCCGGCCGGGACGAGACCCAGCGGATGTCACCCATGTCGCAGCAGCACCAGCCCACCACCAGCCCCGCCGGCGCCCCCGCCGAGGCCCCCGTCGACGCCCTTCCGGTGATCGACCTCTCGCTCGCCGGCGGCAGCCCGGCGGACCGCACCCGGCTGCACGACGGGCTGCGGACCGCGGCCACCGGCGTCGGCTTCTTCCAGCTCGTCGGCCACGGGGTCACCCCGGCCGAGACGGCCGCCCTCACCGACGCCATGCGGGCCTTCTTCGCCCTCCCCGAGGCCGACCGCCTCGCCGTCGCCAACCTGCACTCCCCGCACTACCGCGGCTACACCCGCACCGGCGACGAGCGCACCGGCGGCAGCCGGGACTGGCGCGACCAGCTCGACATCGGCGCCGAGCTGCCCCCGCACGTACCCGCCCCCGGCGAGCCCCCGTACTGGTGGCTGGAGGGCCCCAACCAGTGGCCCGCCGCACTCCCGGAACTGCGCGCCGCGGCCCTGGCCTGGATCGACCGGCTCGGCGCGGTCGCCCGCACGCTGCTGCACGAACTCCTCGCCGCGATCGGCGCCCGCCCGGACTTCTACGACCCCGCCTTCGCCGGCCACCCGCACCTGCGGCTCAAGCTGGTCCGCTACCCGGGCACCGCCCCCGACGGCGCCGCCCAGGGCGTCGGCGCCCACAAGGACTACGGCTTCATCACCCTGCTCCTCCAGGACACCGTCGGCGGCCTCCAGGTGCAGCGCCCGGACGGCTCCTTCCTGGACGTCCCGCCGCTGGAGGGCGCCTTCGTCGTCAACCTCGGCGAGCTGCTGGAGGTGGCCACCGACGGCTACCTCAAGGCCACCAGCCACCGCGTGGTCAGCCCGCCCGGCGCCCGCGAGCGCTTCTCCGTCCCGTTCTTCTACAACCCCCGCCTCGACGCCCACATCGAGCCGCTGGACTTCCCGCTCGCCCACCACGCCCCCGGCGCCACCCAGGACCCGGCCAACCCCCTCTACGCCGACTTCGGCTTCAACGAGTGGAAGGGCTACACCCGGGCCCACCCCGAAGTCACCCGCCGCCACCACCCCGACCTCGCCGCCTGAGCCGGCCGGACCCGGGCCCGCGCTCCTCTCCGGAGCGCGGGCCCGTCCGGTGTCCGGGGCGTGGACCCGGTGGGACAGTGGTGTCACACTGGCGGTGTCACAGTGCTGGTGCTACGGACGGGAGGCGGGGGTGGAGGTGCGGCTGACGGTGGACGAGTTGGCGGCGCGGGCGGGGGTGACGGTGCGGACGGTGCGGTTCTACGGGACGAAGGGGCTGCTGCCGCCGCCGGAGCTGGGGGCCCGGCGGGTGGGGTGGTACGGGGCGGAGCACCTGGACCGGCTGGGGCTGATCGAGGAGCTGCAGCGGCAGGGGCTGACGCTGGCCGCGATCGAGCGGTACCTGGCGCGGCTGCCGCAGGACTCCACTCCGCTGGATCTGGCGATCCACCGGGCGCTGGTGGCGTCCTGGACCCCGGAGGTGCCGGAGCAGGCGGGCCGGGAGGAGGTGGAGCGGCGGGCCGGGCGGCGGCTGTCGGTGGAGCAGCTGGACCGGCTGGCCGCGATGGGGGCGCTGGAGCGGACGGCGGACCCGGAGGTGTTCCGGGTGGACCCGGGACTGCTGCCGCTGGGGGTGCGGATCCTGGACGTGCCGATCCCGCTGGAGACGCTGGTGGCGGCGCGCGCCGTGGTGGTGGAGCACAGCCGGGCGACGGCGCGCGAGCTGCAGCGGCTGTTCCGGGAGACGGTGTGGAAGCCGTACCGGGAGAGCGAGCCCGCGCCGGACGAGGTCGAGCGGATGAAGGCGCTCACCGACCACATCCAGCCGATGGTGGCGCAGGCGCTGGTGACGGCGTTCCAGAAGTCGCTGCGGGAGGAGATGGGCAGGGGCATGGGCGCGGGGACGGGCGGGGCGGCCGCCGAGGAGCGGTGGACCGCCCCGCCCGAGACCGCCCCGCCCGAGACCGCCCCGCCCGAGCGCTGATCAGTCCGTGAAGGTGCGGCCCTCGGCGGCGATCCGCTCCAGCAGGGCCGGCGGCGCGAACCGCTCGCCGTACGCGGCGGCGAGTTCGCGGGCGCGCGCCGCGAAGCCGGCCGGGCCGCCCGGGTAGCCGTTGATGTACTGGAGGACGCCGCCGGTCCAGGCCGGGAAGCCGATGCCGAGGATGGAGCCGACGTTGGCGTCCGCGACCGAGGTGAGCACGCCCTCCTCCAGGCAGCGCACCGAGTCCAGGGCCTCGCTGAACAGCATCCGCTCCTTGAGGTCCTCGAACGGCACGGCGACGTCCGCGCGGGTGAAGTGCTCGCGCAGGCCCGGCCAGAGGCGGCCGCGCACGCCGTTCTCGTCGTACTCGTAGAAGCCGGCGCCGCCGCTGCGGCCGGGGCGGCCGAACTCGTCGACCATCCGGTCCACCACCGCGTCCGCCGGGTGGGCGGTCCACTCGCCGCCCGCCGCCTCGACGGCGCGCCGGTACTCGTCGCGGATCCTGCGCGGGAGGGTGAGGGTCAGCTCGTCGAGCAGCGAGAGCACCTTGGCCGGGTAGCCCGCCTGGGCGGCGGCCTGCTCGACGCTGGCCGGCTCGACGCCCTCGCCGATCATGGCGACGCCCTCGTTGATGAACTGGCCGATCACCCGCGAGGTGAAGAAGCCGCGCGAGTCGTTGACCACGATCGGCGTCCTGTTGATCTGCCGGACCAGGTCGAAGGCGCGGGCCAGCGCCTCGTCCCCGGTCTCCGGACCGCGGATGATCTCCACCAGCCGCATCTTGTCGACCGGCGAGAAGAAGTGCAGGCCGATGAAGTCGGCGGTGCGCTCCACCCCCTCGGCGAGCAGGCCGATCGGCAGGGTGGAGGTGTTGGAGCAGAGCAGCGCGTCGGGGGCGACGACACCCTCGATCTCCTGGAACACCTTGTGCTTCAGCTCGGGGTTCTCGAAGACCGCCTCGATCACCGCGTCGCAGCCCGCCAGGTCGGCGGCGTCGGCGGTCGGGGTGATCCGGGCGAGCAGCTCGTCGCGTTGCGCCTCGCTGCTGTGCCCGCGCGCCACCGCCTTCGCCAGCAGGCCCTCGGAGTAGGCCTTTCCACGCTCGGCGGCCTCGACGGTGACGTCCTTGAGCAGCACCTCGATGCCGGCCTTGGCACAGGCGTGGGCGATGCCGGCGCCCATCATGCCGGCGCCGAGCACGGCGACCTTGCGGACCGTCCGCTTCTCCACCGAAGCCGGCCTTCCGGCACCTGAGTTGACCGCCTGGAGGTCGAAGAAGAGCGCCTGGATCATGTTCTTGCTGGTCTGCCCGCAGGCCAGCTCGGTGAAGTAGCGGGCCTCGATCACCATCGCGGTGTCGACGTCCACCTGGGCGCTCTCGACGGCGGCGGCGAGCACGTTGCGCGGCGCCGGGTAGGGGGCGCCGGCCAGCTGCTTGCGCAGGTTGGCCGGGAAGGCGGGCAGGTTGGCGGCGAACGCCGGGGTGCTGGGGGTGCCGCCGGGGATCTTGTGGCCCTTGACGTCCCAGGGCTGGACGGGGGCGGGGTTTGCCTCGATCCAGGCCCGCGCCCGGGCGGCCAACTCCTGCGTGGTCTCGACGAGTTCGTCGACCAGGCCGTGTTCGAGGGCCTGCGCCGGGCGGTACTGGCGGCCCTGCAACAGGAACTTCAGCAGGGCGTCGGTGATGCCGAACATCCGGACGGTGCGGACGATCCCGCCGCCGCCGGGGAGCAGACCGAGGGTGACCTCGGGCAGGCCGATCCGGCTCGCGGGAGTGTTCAGGGCGATCCGGTGGTGACAGGCGAGGGCCAGCTCCAGGCCGCCGCCGAGCGCGCTGCCGTTGACCGCGGCGACGACCGGCTTGCCGAGCGTCTCCAGGGTGCGCAGCGCGCGCTTGATCCGCATCGACTTCTCGAAGACGGCGGCCGCGTCCCCGGGTCCGGCGGCGGAGAGCATCCGCAGGTCGCCGCCGGCGAAGAAGGTCTTCTTGGCGGAGGTGACGACCACGCCGCGCAGCCCGCCCTCGGCGGCCAGGCCGGCCAGCCGGGCGACGACGGCCTCGAAGTCGGCGGTGAACGCCTCGTTCATGGTGTTGACGGACTGCGCGGGGTCGTCGAGGACGAGGGTGACCACGCCGTCCTGGTCCTGCTCCCAGCGGATGGTGGTGGTGTCGCTCATGGGTTCGGCTCTCCGGAGGAGGTGGGGAGGAGGACGGGGGTCAGACGCGCTCGACGACGGTGGCGATGCCCATGCCGCCGCCCACGCAGAGGGTGGCCAGGCCGTAGCGCAGGTCGCGCCGCTCCAACTCGTCGACCAGGGTGCCGATGAGCATCGCGCCGGTGGCGCCCAGCGGGTGGCCGAGGGCGATCGCGCCACCGTTGACGTTCACCTGCTCCGGGGAGAAGCCCATCTCCCGGATGAAGCGCAGGGCGACGGCGGCGAAGGCCTCGTTGATCTCGACCAGGTCGATGTCGGCGGCGGTCAGCCCGGCCTTGGCGAGCGCCTTGCGGGTGGCGGGCGCGGGGCCGGTGAGCATGATGGTCGGCTCGGAGCCGGAGACGGCGGCGGAGACGATCCGGGCGCGCGGCCGCAGTCCGTAGCGCTCGCCGATCGCGCGGTTGCCGATGGCGACCAGGGCGGCGCCGTCGACGATGCCGGAGGAGTTGCCGGCGTGGTGCACGTGGTCGATGGCCTCCACCCAGTGGTACTTCTGCAGGGCGACGGCGTCGAAGCCGCCGGCCTCGCCGATCGCGGCGAAGGAGGGCTTCAGCGCGGCCAGCGTCTCCACCGTGGTGCCCGGGCGGATGAATTCGTCGCGGTCCAGCACCACCAGGCCGCTGCGGTCGCGGACCGGGACGACCGAGCGGTCGAAGAGGCCGTCGGCCTGGGCCTTGGCGGCGCGGGCCTGGGACTCGGCGGCGAACGCGTCGACGTCGGTGCGGGAGAAGCCCTCGATGGTGGCGATGAGGTCGGCGCCGATGCCCTGCGGCACGAAGTTGGTCTCGTAGGCCGTCATCGGGTCGGCGAACCAGGCGCCGCCGTCGGAGGCCATCTTCACCCGGGACATCGACTCCACGCCGCCGGCCAGGATGAGGTCCTCCCAGCCGGAGCGGACCTTGGCGGCGGCCAGGTTGACGGCCTCCAGGCCGGAGGCGCAGAAGCGGTTCTCCTGGACGCCGGCGACGGTGTCGGGCAGGCCGGCGGCGATGGCGGCGATCCGGGCGATGTCGGAGCCCTGGTCGCCGACCGGGCTGACCACGCCGAGCACGATGTCGTCGATCGCCGCCGGGTCCAGCTCCGGGAAGCGGTGGCGGATCTCCCGGATCAGGCCCACGACCAGGTCGATCGGCTTGGTGCCGTGCAGGGAGCCGGTGGCCTTGCCCCGGCCGCGCGGGGTGCGGATCGCGTCGTAGACGTACGCTTCGGTGGTCACGGTGGGGAGCCTTTCGGGGCGGGGGGGGTGACGGCGGGGTCGGGTGGTGGGGATCAGTCGAGGAGGGAGCGGCCCACGATCTCCTTCATGATCTCGGTGGTGCCGCCGTAGATGGTCTGGATGCGGCCGTCGGTGAACGCCCGGGCGACCGGGTACTCGGCCATGTAACCGTAGCCGCCGTGGAGTTGGAGGCAGCGGTCGGCGGTGCGCTTCTGCAGTTCGGTGGCCCACCACTTGGCCATCGAGGCGTCCGCCGGGGTGAGCGCGAAGCGGTTGTGCTCGGTGATGCAGCGGTCGACGAAGGTGCGGGTCACGGCGCACTCGGTGGCCAGTTCGGCGATCTCGAAGCGGACGTGCTGGAGCTTGGCCAGCGGCCGCCCGAACGCCTCGCGCTGCTTGACGTAGTCGGTGGTGATCTCGACCAGGTACTCGGCGCCGGCGATCGCGGAGGCCGCGATGGTGAGCCGCTCCTGGGCGAGGTTGCGCATCAGGTACAGGAAGCCCTGGTTCAGCTCGCCGAGCAGGTTCTCCTTGGGGACGCGGACGTCCTGGAAGAACAGCTCGGCGGTGTCCTGGGCCTTCTGGCCGATCTTGTCGAGGTTGCGGCCGCGCTCGAAGCCGGGCATGCCGCGCTCGACGACCAGCAGGCCGAGGCCGTGCGCGCCGCCCTCGGGGGTGGTGCGGGCGACCACGACCACCAGGTCGGCGAGGATGCCGTTGGAGATGAAGGTCTTGGCACCGTTGAGCAGGAAGTGGTCGCCCCGGTCGACCGCCTGGGTGCGGATGCCCTGGAGGTCGGAGCCGGTACCGGGCTCGGTCATCGCGATGGCGGTGATCAGCTCGCCGCTGCAGAAGCCGGGCAGCCAGCGGCGCTTCTGCTCCTCGGTGGCGAGCGAGGTGAGGTAGGGGCCGATGATGTCGTTGTGCAGCCCGAGCGCCAGACCGGAGGCACCGGCCCGGGCGAACTCCTCGGCCAGCACGGCGGCGTAGCGGAAGTCGGCGGTGCCCCCGCCGCCGTACTCCTCGGGCACGGCGAGGCCGAGCAGGCCCTGCCGGCCGGCGGCCGACCAGGCCTCGCGGTCGACGATGCCGGCCTTCTCCCAGCGGTCGTAGTGCGGCAGCACCTCCTTGGCGAGGAAGGCCCGGACGGTGCTCCGGAAGTCCTCGTGCTCGTCGGTGAAGAGGTCGCGTTGCACGGCAATCTCCTTGGCGGGATGGGTGGTTCAGACGGCCGTTGGATCGGTGAGCCCGGGCAAGCCCCAGTCGGCGGCGACCTCGGCGGTGTCGGCGCCCGGCCGGGCCGGCGGGCGGCGCAGCGCGCCGGGGGTGGCGGAGAACCGCGGGGCGGGCGCGGGCTGGGTGACGCCGTCCGCCTCGACGTACGTCGCCCGGCTCGCCAGGTGCGGGTGGGCATGGGCCTGACGCATCGTCAGCACCGGTTCCACACAGGCGTCGGAGCCGGCGAAGACGGCCTCCCATGCGTCGCGCGGGCGGGTGGCGAAGCGGGCGGCGATCCGGGCCCGCAGCTCGGGCCAGCGGGCGGTCTCCCACTGGCCGGGCGCGTCCGGGCCGAGCTCCAGCAGCCGGGCGAACTCGGCGTAGAACTGCGGCTCCAGGGCGCCGACCGCGAGGTGGCCGCCGTCGGCGGCCGGGTAGACGGCGTAGAACGGCGCGCCGCCGTCCAGCAGGTTGACGCCTCGGCGCTCCTGCCACCGTCCGCCGGCCAGCAGGCCCTGGAGGACGGCGGTGAGGTGGGCGGCGCCGTCGACGATGGCGGCGTCGACGACCTGCCCGGTGCCGGTGGCGCGGGCGTGGTGCAGGGCGGCGAGCAGACCGACGACCAGGTAGAGCGAGCCGCCGGCGTAGTCGCCGAGCAGGTTGGCGGGGAGGGCGGGCGGGCCGTCGACCGTAGCGGGGGCGACCAGGCCGAGCGCGCCCGACACCGCCGTGTAGCCGATGTCGTGTCCGGCCCGGGCGGCCAGCGGCCCGTGCTGGCCCCAGCCGGTCATCCGCCCGTACACCAGCGCGGGGTTGCGGGCCAGGCAGGCCTCCGGCCCGACGCCGAGGCGTTCGGCGACCCCGGGCCGGTAGCCCTCGATCAGCAGGTCGGCGCGGGCGGCCAGGTCGAGCACCAGGCCGGGCCCGCCGGGGGACTTGAGGTCGACGACCACCGAGCGCTTGTTGCGGCCCGCGACGTCGTACGCCGGCTCGATGCCGAGCGGCGAGGGCTCGGGCCGGTCGACCCGGACCACGTCGGCGCCGAGGTCGCCCAGCAGCATCGCGGCGAACGGCCCAGGGCCGATCCCGGCGAGTTCGACCACGCGGACACCGGCCAGCGGACCGCCGCGCCCGCCGCGCCCGCCGCGCTCGCCGTCGTCGCTCTCACGTTCGAACGCCACTGCCCCTCCGGGGGTCGACGAAGTCTGACAGTAAAGCTGTCACACTCGCGATGATAGGGAAGCGACCGTTCAGTAACAAGACCTTCGGGCCTCGGCGCGGGCACCTTGACGCACACCGTGCGAGCGCCGCCACGGAGGGTGGGTAGGTACACGTCGGACCCTCCCGGTACCGTCTTCCCCGGCGGGGGGCTGCTGACCTTCCGTCGGATCCGGAGGAAGGAAGAGCAGCCGCACATGGTCTACCCAGGGTTCACCACCGGGCCGGTCGCGCCCAGTACCTCGCCGTTCGCCAGTCCCACGCCCCGCCCGACCCCGGCCCCCGGCCCGGCCCCGGCGGCCGCCGCACCGGCGCTGGTGCCGTCCCCCTCCCCCGGTGTGAACCCAGGCGGCACCACCACCCGGCTCGACCGCCCCTACGAGCTCAACGCCTCGGCCGGCATCGCCCGCCAGATCGCCGCCGACCTGGACAAGGCCAACGGCAAGGGCGGCAACAACCTCGCCGAGCACGCCTCCACCGCCGCCGGGAGGATCCGCGGCTTCGCCTTCGGCGGCGCGCTCACCGGCTCCACCGAGCGCTGGCTCCAGCAGTGCAAGACCCTGCACGACAAGCTGACCGGCACCGCCGACAACCTGGACGCCACCCAGCGCGCCTACCAGTCCAACGAGACGTCCACCGCCGGCCAGTTCGGCCAGGCCGGCCGCTGAGCCGCTGACGGAGAGGAGAGGAGCAACCCCATGGTGTCCTTCAAGGAACTCCACGAGGCCGACTTCGCCGGCGTCACCGAGACCGCCGAGGCCTGGACCTCGATGGCCACGGCCCTCGACGCCCTCGACTCGCGCGTCGCCCGCGACCTCACCGGCACCCCGCAGCGGGCCGGCTGGGAGGGACCCGCCGCCATCCGGGCGGGCGCCACCCTCAAGGGCGTCGACACCGACGTCACCCAGGCCGCCGGCGTCGCCAAGGCGCTCGCCGCGATCATCCGCGACGCGGCCGCCGACTTCACCGCCGCCCGCAAGGCCCTCGACACGGCGATCCACGACGCCGAGAGCCAGACCATGACCGTCGGCGCCGACGGCGCGGTCCGCTGGCCGCCGATGCCCGGCTCGCACAACGACCCGGACGCCGGTCCGGCGATCAAGAAGTACGACGAGGAGATGAAGGCCAAGGCCGAGGCGATATCCGCCCGGCTCACCAAGGCCGTGCAGCAGGCCACCGCCGCCGACCAGCGCGCCACCGTCGCCCTGCAGACCGACATCGGCACCAGCACCACGGCCTTCAACGCCAAGCCCTACGGCGGCGGCGACACGGCCGACGGCAAGCGCGCCGCCGACCTGATGGCCAAGGCCGGCAGCCTCTCCGACGACGAGCTGAAGCGGCTGCAGGACCTGATGGCCACCGGATCCGGTTCCAAGGAGTTCTCCACCGGTCTGCTCAACAGCCTCAACGCCGGCGGCCGCGGCGGCCCCGAGGCGCTGCTCGACTACGCCAAGGTCTACGGCGACCTCGCCCGGGGCGACCACAACGCCCGGCAGTACCAGGAGCTCTACGGCAACCTCGGCCAGGTGCTCGCCACCGCCACCAAGGACGGCGGCATGGGCAGGTCCTGGGAGGACGACCTGCTCAAGGCCGCCCGCAAGCCGGGCGGGTCGGCGGCCGGGTACAACGACAACTACCGGGCGCTCACCGAGCTGATGGGCGCCAAGGGCGACTTCGACAAGCCGTTCCTGACGAAGGTCGGCAACGACCTGGTCGACTACGAGCGCGGCAGCAAGCTGAAGGGCGAAGAGCTCTGGGGCCCCGACTACGGCAACATCACCGGGAAGCAGGGCGACCCGATGCGCGGCCTGATGAAGGCCATGAGCCACAACCCGGAAGCGGCCAAGGAGTTCCTCGACCCGGGCGCCAACAAGAACCTCGACTACCTGCTCAAGGACCGCAAGTGGCCCAACCAGGGCTACGAGCACAACCAGATCGACGCCCTCGCCCGGGACACCTCACGCGGCGCCTTCGGCGAAGCCCTCCAGGCCGCCACCACCGGCCGCGACCCGTCCAACGACCAGCTCCCGGCCCGCCCGCACGACAAGGCGATGGCGCAGATCATGTCCGACACCCTCACCCACTTCGGCGGCGACCACGCCGGCGCCGAGAACGATCTGCCCGCCGCACTGCGCCGGCCGTTCGGCAAGATGATCGCCGACTACGCCGCCGACACCTACGAGGTCCTGGGCAAGGAGACCGGCGGAACCTCGGAGGCCAGCGGGCTCACCATCAGGCAGGACCAGATGCTGCGTGTCATCCGCGGTATCGCCGAGGACCCCGAAGCGTTCCAGTCCATCACCCGCGCCGAGACCGAGGAGATCGCCCGTCGGTTGGAGGGGTATCCGGACGAGGCCTTCCAACCGGATGGCACGGGCCGTCCCAACCACCGGATCGAGGGCTTCGCCCACGAGGCGGCCGAGGTGATGGGCGCGCTCAGCGGCGTGCGTACCGACGTCATCGACGACCACCGGGACGACCAGAACTTCCGCGCCAACTGGACCTCCAAGATGCAGTACCACGTGATCGGCGCTCCGCTCACGCCCATCCCCGTGGTGGGCGATGTGGCTCAGCGACTGGTCGACATCGGCACCGCCGCCCACGCCAACGAGATCATCACCAAAAATGATCGGGAGGCCGCTGCACAGATCTCCGACGCCTTCCGAGCCGGCGACGAGCAGCTCAAGGCAATGATCCGCGGGCGCGCCCAGGCCGCAGGAATCCCGCTGCACGAGGTCGACGCCACCGGTGGCGTCACCACGGCGCTGCTGAACGAGGTCGACAAGAGCTACCAGACCGGCGTCGACAACGCCCACCGCCAGGCACTCGGACGGGACTGATGAACGAACCGACGAACGAGCACCCGCCCCTGAGCGAGCGGGTCGACACGGCGCTCTCCAAGCGCGGCTTCACCACCCGGGCGCTGCGGCTGCGGGCGGCCGGGGTGCTGCTGGCCATCACGGCCGGGGTGGCGGGGCTGCTGCTGTTCAGGTTCACCAACGTCTTCGGACCGGACAGCGTGTGCGGGGGCGCGGCGAGCGCCGACGCCGTGCACGCCGCGCTGGGGCCGGGGCGGATCAGCGAAGAGAAGTCCCCCGGCTACTCCGCCACCGCCGTCGACCCGCTGCAGCACTGCGCCGCCACGGTGAGCTTCGGGCTGTTCGGGGACACCGAGCAGAGCGTCTCGTTCGGGCTCTCCGTGAGCCGGAACGTACACGCCGAATCCCACCCGGGGGCACGGCTCTTCGCCGAGCACGGTGCGGTGGGTGCGGTGACTCCGGGTGGCGCGTGGGCGCTGCTCCCGGAGGGCTGCCCCACCGGCTTGCAGGCCTCGGTCGGAACCGGCCACAACGGAGAGGACGGCGACCACGCAGAAGGCATCGCCCGGCTCGCCGTCGAGCTCGCCGGTCTCGCCGCGAAGGACCGCAACTGCGGCAGCACGCCGCCCGCGCCGAAGACGCTGTCCACGGCGGGCGCCGAGCAGCCGGTCGACTGGGGGAACCTCTGCGGCCTGCCCGGCATGGCGGTCACCAAAGCACCCGACGCGAACCATGACGAGTGGTACCGCCAGCAGGCCACCACGGCCTTCTCGCCCATCTGGTCCTGCGACGTGACCGACAAGCCGTCCGGGGACCTCGTGGCATCGTTCATCGTCGTCACCGAGCCCCGGACGTTGGACCTCCCGCCGGAAGGGGAGCGTTCCACGGCGTTCGGGCGGAGCACATGGACCGGTAGCTCGAACGAGGACGTGGTGGCCCTCTGCCAGGGCCGGAAGACGTACTTCCACTACGACCAGCGCCCGGCACCGGCCCTCAGGAATCGGCGCCTGCTGCCCGACACCGAGGCGGTCTGGACGCAGTTCCTCACCGCCGCCGGCCAGGCGATCGGCTGCGAGCCGATCATCCCCTAGCCGCCCCTCCTCCCCCAGGACCCCCGCCTCCTCCTCCGGTTCACCCCGGTGGGGGAGGCGGATCGGGTTGCCGGAGGACGTGCGGGTGGGTGGGGGCGCGGGAGCGTGGGGGCATGACCTCGACGCTTCCGCGCCTTCCCGCCGCTCCGCCCGCCTCCGCGACCCCGCCCGTCGGCCGGGTGCGGACGGCGGCTGCCTGGGTGGCCGTCGCGGCTACCGTGCCGTACCTCACCCTCAAGCTGCTCTGGCTCACCGGCCACCCGGTCGGGGTCGGCGACGCCGACGCCATGGACGACCTGTGGCTCGTCAACCTGCTCACCTTCGGCATGGACGCCGTCGCCGTCGTCCTGGCGCTGGCGTTCGTCCGGCCGTGGGGGCGGCGGGCGCCGGCCGGGCTGCTGGCCTTCCCGATGTGGGTCGCGACCGGACTGCTCGGCACCCTGCTGGTCGCCCTGCCGCTCTTCCTGATCTCCACCCTGGTCCTCGGCCCGGAGCAGCACACCGCAGGGGCCGACGACGGGCCGAGCGGCTGGGTGTTCACCCTGGTCTACGGCGGCTTCGCCGTCCAGGGACTGGCGTTGATCACCGGGTTCCTGCTGTACGCGCGGGAGCGCTGGGCCGGGCTGCTGCGCCGCGACCGGGTCGGCGATCTGCCGCACTCCCCCACGCTGACCACCCAGCGGGCCTTCGCGTGCGTCGCCGCGCTGCTCGCCGCCGGGGTCGCGGCGGCCCGGCTGTACTGGGCGTCCGGCGGGTCGGCGGGGCTGCCGGTGGCGTGGTTGGAGGAGCGCGGCCGGAGCGTGGCGATCATGGACGCGGTGACGGCCGTGATGGCGGTGGCCGCGGTCGCGGCGCTGCTGGTGCTGGTGTTCCGGCGCCGCCCGGGGTGGCGGCTGCGCGGGCCGCTGGCGGTGGTGTGGACCGCGGCCGGATCGGTGTTCGCCTGGGGTGCCTGGCAGTTGGTGGCGTTCGGGACGACGGTCAGGGCCTCCGACGACCCGCGCAAGGCGGTGCCGGGGCTGATGCCGCTGGTGGAGGCGGGCCAGGTGGTGACCGGACTGCTGGTGCTGGCGGTGGGCGCGGTCGCGCTGGCCGAACGGGCGGCGATCGGCGCCGTCCCGGACACCGCCTGGGCCGCGACGGCCGTCGTCCGGACCGGGGGCGCTGACGTAGAGTCGGCGGAATGATCACGGGGGCGGGTCGGGGGCGGGACGAGGACGGCGGCGGCGTGCTGCGGCGCTCGGCGGGTGCCCTGCTGGGGCGCCGGGCGCGGCTGCGCTGGGTGCACCTGGTGCTCGGCGGAGCGCTGCTGATGCCGTACTGGTTGCTGTCCACGGTGGTGCTGGGCGCGCTGGACCCGCGCAAGGGCTCGCTGATGCAGATCCTGCTCTACTTCGCCGCGCTCGGCGCCTCGCTCCCGATGGCCGCCGTCACCGCCCTGGTCCCGACCGTCCGGGCGCTGGAGGGGGCGGCCGCCCTGGCGCTGTGCGCTCCCCGGCGGGCGGCGGAGGTGGTCACCGGACCGGCGCGGTCCTGGGCGGCCCGGCGGCGGACGGCCGGGTGGTTCGTCCTGCACCTGCTGTTCGGCGGCATCGTCAGCGGGATGACGCTGGCCGGCGGGCCGTTCGGCGTGCTGCTGATCCTCCGGCCGACCGGCTCCTCGGAGTTGGTGCGGTACTGGGAGGCGCGGGGCGTGCCCGGCTGGCTGCCCGGTCCGGTGCTGGGCGCGGCACTGCTGGCCCTGATCGTCGCCACCAGCGCCGGCCTCGGCGCGCTGCTGGCACGGTGGGCGCCCGTGCTGCTCGGCCCGACCCCGGACGAGCGGCTGGCCGGCGCCGAACGGCGGGCCGCCGTACTCGCCCAGCGCAACCGGCTGGCCCGCGAACTGCACGACTCGGTCGGCCACGCGCTGAGCGCCGTCGGCATCCAGGCCTCGGCCGCCGCCCGGGTGCTGCGCTCCGACCCGGAGTTCGCGGCGGAGGCGCTGGCCGCCATCGAGGAGACCGCGCGCGGCGCCGTCGCCGAACTGGACGCGGTGCTGGGGCTGCTGCGCGAGGAGGACGGCGACGCGGCCGGGGCCGCCGGACCGACCCTCGCCGGGCTGGACGACCTGCTGCGGCAACTGGCCCGCACCGGGCTGGCGGTGGACGCCGAGGTGGCCCCCGGCCTGGACCGGCTGCCGGCCGCGTTCTCCCGCGAGGCCTACCGGATCGTCCAGGAGGGCCTGACCAATGTGCTGCGGCACGCCGGACCGGCCGGGACCGCGCCCGCCCGGCTGCGGGTCGCCCGGGCCGGCGGGCGGCTGGAGATCGAACTGACCAATCCGCTCGGCCGGTCACGGCCCAGCCGGCCCGGCGGCGGGCGCGGGCTGCGCGGGATCGGCGAGCGCGCGGCGGCGCTGCGCGGGGGCTGCGAGGCCGGGCCGGTGGACGACGGGACGACGTGGCGGCTGGCCGTCTGGCTGCCGGTGGGAGAAGAGCGGTGAACGGGACCGGCAACGGGAACGTCGCGGGCGGTTCGAACGGGACGGACGGTGCGGCCGGTGCGGCCGGTGGGCCGGTCCGGGTGGTGATCGCCGACGACGAGCGGCTGGTGCGCACGGGCCTGCGGGTGGTGATCGATGCCGAACCGGACCTCGCCGTGGTCGGCGAGGCGGCCGACGGCGCCGAAGTGGTGCCGCTGGTCCGCGAGTTGCGCCCGCACGTGGTGCTGATGGACGTCCGGATGCCGGGGATCGACGGCATCCGGGCCACCGAGCAGCTGGTCGCCGGGATGGCCGACCCGCCCCGGATCCTGGTGGTCACCACCTTCGAGCACGACGACCACGTCTACGACGCGCTGCGGGCCGGGGCGGCCGGGTTCCTGCTGAAGCGGGCGCGGGCCGAGGAGATGGTGCAGGCGGTGCGGCTGATCGCGCGCGGCGACTCGCTGCTGTTCCCGGCGGCCGTGCGGGAACTGGCCCTGCGGTACGCGGCGCCGGCCGCGCGGGCTCCGCGACCGGTGACCGAGCGCGGCCCGATCGGGCGGCTCACCGAGCGGGAGGGGCAGGTGCTGCGGCTGATGGCGACCGGGCTCAGCAACGGGGAGATCGCCGCGAAGCTGGTGCTCAGCCAGGAGACGGTCAAGACGCACGTGGGCGGGGTGCTGGCCAAGCTGGGCGCCCGGGACCGCACCCAGGCGGTGATCGCGGCGTACGAGTCGGGGTTCGTGCTGCCGGGCTGAGCACTTCGGACGGCGGCCGGCGCCGGCGCTCCGATCCGCGCCTCAGATCCGCCAGCACCGGATCCGGTCGGCCGCCGCGAACACGTCCGCCCGCCCGTCGGCGATGTCCCGGGCCAGCTCCACCAGCACCCCGTACGGCGGGTCGATGCCCTCCCCGGCCGCGTGCATGTACGCCGCCGTCGTCATGCAGGCGTACAGGTTGTTGCGCACCGGAAGCGGCCGCAGCAGCACGATGGTGTGCATCAGGGTGGCCGCGCACCAGGCCGGATCGGCGTCGTGGCCGAGCTGCGCGGTGTTCACCCGGTGCCGGGCGACGGCCGCCTGCAGCGCCGAGTAGTCCCGCACGCTCAGGTCCTCCGGCGAGGCCAGCTCCTGGACGTCGAGCAGCCAGCGCAGATCGACCCGCAGCAGCATCATCGCGGCACCCCCGTCGCCCGCGCCCGGCTCAGGCGGCCGGCGCGTCCTCCGGGAACTCCCGGTCGAACTCCTCGCGGTGCGCGTTCCAGAACGCCACCGCGTGGGAGACGAACACCCGGCGCTGCTGCTCCCGCACACTCAGGTCGTGCACATAGGCCTTGACGCTCTTGCCGTCGGCGGCGGCCGCCTCGCGGATGGCGGCGAGTTCGTGCTCCGTGTACTCGATGTTGAGTGCTGGCATGGCGCCGATGGTACTGGAGCGCACGGGAGTTGGACACCGAGCCGGCCACCCTGAGGCCGCTCCGGGAAGGCGTACGCCGCCGGTCGGAGCCCGGCGCGCCCCGGCGTACCTCCGTGGTCCCGGTGCGGACCGCTCCACGGGCTGACGTGCGGCGACCGCCTCCGTCCGTACCGTCAACTCGTGGGCGGCGGAGGGGTTCCGCGGGGGAGGCCCGGACATGGAGGCACAGGGAACGGCATGGGTATGGGGCACAGGAAGTCGACGGCCAGGGCGGCGGGGATCGCGGCGATCGCGCTCGCGATCACCGCAGGAACGGCGGGCGCGGCGGGCGCGGCGGGAACGGCGGGCGCGGCGCCCGAGGGGAACGGCGCGGCGCAGCGGCCCGGTGTCAACCGGCTGGAGGGCGTCTGGCGGACGGACGGCTACGGCACGATCGCGGAGATCCACGGAACCACCTTCACCACGTACGACGTCACCCGGATCAGCTGCACCCCGGGGTTCCTCACCGGCGCGCAGGTCGGTGCGCCCGGGCACGGCGGCGCCGTCCGCTACGGCCTCCCGGGCAAGGGGTACGGCGAGCTGACCGTCACCCCGCAGGGCCGCGACCGGGCGGTGTACAAGGACGACGGCGCCACCTCGACCAAGGACCTGTCCCGGCTGCCCGGCGGACTGCCGGCCCGCTGCACGCAGCCGGCGCCGCAGGACGCGCTCGCGGTCTTCGACCGGTTCTGGGCGACCTTCGAGGAGAACTACCCCTTCTTCGCCGCCAAGGGCATCGACTGGCACGCCCAGGGAGCGGCGGCCCGGGCGGCCATCACCCCGCAGACCGGCACCGCCGAGCTCGAGAAGATCATCACGGGCCTCCTGGAGCCGCTCGGCGACGCGCACACCGCGCTGGGCCGCAAGGCGGCCGACGGCGGGTTCGACCTCGTCTTCGGCGGGCTGCGCCCGGGCACCCAGGAGCCCACCGACGAGGTCCGCGAGCAGGCGGGCCGGGCGGTCGCCGCCCAGCTCCTCGCCCCCGAGCAGACCTTCGGCCAGGGCCTGCTGGGCGTCGGCGAACTCTCGGGCGGCATCGGCTACCTGCGGGTGAGCGGCTTCGACGGGTACGTGGACGACGGCCCCTACCAGGCCCACGCGGCCGAGCTGGACAAGGCGCTGGACGCGCTGCTGGCCCATCCGCAGCGGCTGAACGGCCTGGTGATCGACCTGCGGCTGAACGGCGGCGGCTCGGACGAGCTGGGGCTGCGGATCGCCTCCCGGCTCACCGACCGGCCTTTCCTCGCCTACCGCAAGGTGGCCCGCAACGACCCGGCCGACCCGGCCCGCTTCACCGCGCCCCAGCCGAGCGTGGTCCGCCCGGCCGCCGGCACCACCCGCTTCACCGGACCGGTCGCCCTGCTCACCGCCGGCTCGACCGTCAGCGCGGGCGAGACCTTCACCCAGGCCATGGCGGAGCGGCGGCCGGCAGCGGTCCGCGTCGGCGAGAACACCCAGGGCGTCTTCTCCGACATCATGTTCAAGCCGCTCTCCGCCGAGCTGCTGGCCGTCCTGCCGAACGAGAAGTTCCTCACCCGCGACGGCAGCACCTTCGACGGCCCGGGCATCCCGCCGGACGTCCGCACCCCCGTCTTCACCCCGGAGGAGCTGGCCGGCCTCAAGGACTCCGCCCTGACCGAGGCCCGGCGGCTGCTCGCCGCCGGGGCCGGCGGGCGCTGATCACATCGGGTCCACCGCCCTCAGTTCGCCGTCCAGCTCCAGCCAGCGCGTGACGCCCAGGCCGCGCAGGAACGGCACATCGTGGCTGGCGACGATCAGCGCGCCCTGGTAGGCGGCGAGCGCCTGGGTGAGCTGGCGGACGCTGGCCAGGTCGAGGTTGTTGGTCGGCTCGTCGAGCAGCAGCAGCTGCGGCGGCGGGTCGGCCAGCAGCAGCGCGGCCAGGGTGGCGCGGAACCGCTCGCCGCCGGAGAGCGTGCCGGCCGGCTGGTCGGCACGCCCGCCGCGGAACAGGAACCGGGCCAGCCGGGCCCGGACCGCGTTGTCCCCCGCGCCCGGCGCGAACAGCTTGACGTTGCCCACCACGGTCAGCTTGTCGTCGAGCAGGTCGAGCCGCTGCGGGAGGTGGCGCAGCGGCACCGGGGTGACCACCTCGCCCCGCAGCGGGGGGAGTTCGCCGGCGATGGCGCGCAGCAGGGTGGACTTGCCCGCGCCGTTGCGGCCGACCAGGGCGATCCGCTCGGGCCCGCGCAGGTCGAGGTCGGCGGTGATGCCGTGCGGCAGCCGGACCTTGTCCAGGGTGAGCACGGTGCGACCGACCGGCACCGCGGTGCGGGGCAGGTCGATCCGGATCTCGGCGTCGTCCCGGACGGCCTCCTCGGCGGCGGTCAGCTTGCGTTTGGCCTCCTCCAGCCGTTCGGTGTGCATGCCCTGCAGCCGGCCCGCGGTCTCCTGGCCCTGGCGTTTGAGCTTGCCGGCGAAGATGTGCGGGTCGTTGCGGGTGACCGAGCGCTTCCGGCCGTAGCTGGCGCTGCGGTCCAGCCGCATCCGGGCCTCGGCCAGGTCCCGCTTCTGGCGGTGGACATCGGCCTCGGCGTTGCGCAGCAGCCGCTCGGCCGTCTCCTGCTGGGCGGCGACGGTGCGCTCGTACTCGGCGAAGTTGCCGCCGTACCAGGTGACCTGACCGTCCCGCAGTTCGGCGATCTGGTCGACGTGCTGGAGCAGCTCGCGGTCGTGGCTGACGATCACCATCACCCCGCCCCAGCCGGCCACCGTCTCGTAGAGCCGCTCGCGGGCGGAGCGGTCGAGGTTGTTGGTCGGCTCGTCGAGCAGCAGGACGTCGGGGCGGCGCAGCAGCAGCGCGGCGAGCCGCAGCAACACGGCCTCGCCGCCGGAGAGTTCGCCGGTGGTGCGGTCGAGGCCGAGCCGGTGCAGGCCGAGCCGGTCGAGCAGCGCGCGGGCGCGCTCCTCGACGTCCCAGTCGTCGCCGACCGCGTCGAAGTGGCGCTGGTCGGTGGAGCCGGTCTCGATGGCGTGCAGGGCCTCGCGGGCGGCCCGGACGCCGAGCGCCTCGTCGACCCGCAGACCGGTGTCCAGGGTGAGGCCCTGCGGCAGGTGGCCGATCTCGCCGGCCGCCTTCACGGCGCCCGAGGTGGGGGTGAGTTCGCCCGCCAGCAGGCGCAGCAGGGTGGACTTGCCCGCGCCGTTGAGCCCGATCAGGCCGGTGCGGCCGGGGCCGACGGCGAGGTGGAAGCCGTCGAGGACGGGCCTGCCGTCCGGCCACTCGAAGGAGAGGTCGGTGCAGAGGAGTGAGGTGGTGGGTTGTGCCATGGAGGCCTCCCGGTGGTCGCCGACGTGGTCGTGAAGCAACACGGGGAGACACCGCGGCGCGGGCGGGACCGGGAAGGGGAGGGCCGGGCCGTCAGAGCGACGGGGGACGCCGGACCGGCTCACCACTGAGGTCGGGCACGCGCACACTCACGGACCGCGGGCAGGGGCACGGTCGGCGGCGGGGCCGGCGACCTGGCTGCGATGCGGCGGGGGCGGTGTCTCGGGACCTCAGTAGATCAATGGCCTGCTCCTGTTCTGGCGGGTGGCAGGGATCACGCTACGGAGGGCCTTCGAGGCCCGCAACCGGTTTTTTCGGTGCCGATCACGTGCCGATCCGGTGACAGCCCTGCCCCGGAACGGTCGGCGGGCGGGAGCCGTCCGCCCCGCATGGCAGACTCCTCCCCTGCCACCCGCTCGACACTCGCGGCCGTGGCGTGCATTCACAGGGGGAACCGAACTCATGTCACCGATATCCCGGGCGACGCGTGCCGCGCTGGGCGCGTCCGCCGTCGCACTGACCATGGTCGTCGCGACCGCGTGCGGCCCGGAGAACAGCGACCCGGTCGCCGCTCCGAGCGACGCGCAGACCGCCGCGACCACCGCGGCCACCGCGGGCTCCACCGGCAAGCCGGGCGGACTGCCGCCGGTCAAGCTGCCGAGCGCCGACGAGCTCAAGAAGTGGACCTTCGACGACTGGGACAAGTGGGCCCGGCAGAACGTCATCACCCCGGCGGTCAAGGGCTTCTGGGACCTCCAGAAGATCCTCGCGGCCAAGCCCGCCAAGCCGGGCCCGGGCAACCAGCCCAGCGCGCAGCCGACCACGCCGCCCAGCGCGCAGCCGACCTCGGCGGCCCCGACGGCCCAGCCGACCAGCGCCGCCCCGGCCCAGCCGGGCAGCGGCGGCGGCCAGAACGACCCGCAGCCGAAGCTGGTCGAGATGAAGCCCGTCGCCCACCCGTACGCCAAGCCGGCCCACGTCAACGGCAAGCTGTTCTTCCAGGACGGCAACCAGGACTACGTCTGCTCCGGCACCGTCGTCTCCGACCCGGCCAACCCGGGCCGGAGCAACCTGGTCTGGACGGCCAGCCACTGCCTGCACGGCGGCAAGGGCGGCAAGTACCACACCAACATCACCTTCGCCCCGGCCTTCAACAGCAGCGGCGCGGTCAGCGGCGGCAAGAAGGGCTCGCTCGCCGAGGCCGAGCCGTACGGCGAGTGGGGCGCCGTCGCGGGCATGGTCTCCCCTCAGTGGGCGGCCGAGGCCGACCCGGAGAACGGCGGCCCGTGGAGCCAGTACGACTTCGGCATCCTCAAGGTGGCCAACCCGGACGGCAGCGGCAAGTCGCTGGAGGAGGTCGTCGGTGGCTCGGTGCCGGTCTGGTTCAACGCCCCGCGCGAGCAGATCGCCACCGTGAGCACCTACGGCTACCCGGCCGGCAAGCCGTTCGACGGCATGGAACTGGAGCACTGCGAGGCCGGCAAGCCCGCCCGCCGCTCGATGGACCCGGCCCGGCCGACCATGCTGATGACCGGCTGCAACGGCACCGGCGGCGACAGCGGCGGCGGCTGGTTCACCACCAAGGACGGCAAGCAGGTCCTGGTGTCGGACACCTCCATCGGCGGCTTCGACAACACCTGGGAGGCCGGCCCGTACCTGGACGACGTCGCCCAGCACGCGCTGGAGTACTTCGCCAAGAAGAGCAAGTGACCCCGGTCACGCGCTGAACGCTCGCCGCCGGGGGAGCTCCCTCCCCCGGCGGCACCGGTTCCCGGCGGCCTAGAATCGGGGCATCATGAGCGCCACACTCGTCGTCAAGGACCTCGCCGCCGGCCACGGCGAGCGCACCCTCTTCTCCGGCCTGGACCTGGTCGTCGCCCCCGGCGACGTGATCGGCCTGGTCGGCGTCAACGGAGCCGGCAAGTCGACCCTGCTGCGGCTGCTGGCCGGCCTGGACGCCCCGGAGGGCGGCTCGCTGCGGCTCAGCCCGGCCACCGCGAACGTCGGCCACCTCCCGCAGGAGCCGGAGCGCCACCCGGACGAGTCGGTCCGCGACTTCCTGGCCCGCCGCACCGGCGTGGGCGCCGCGCAGGCCGCGCTGGACGAGGCCACCCAGGGCCTGGTCGACGGCGTTCCCGGCGCCGACGACGCCTACGCCGTCAACCTGGACCGCTGGCTGGACCTCGGCGGCGCCGACCTGGACGAGCGGGCCGAGGAGGTCGCCGACTCGCTCGGCCTCAAGGTCTCCCTGGACCTGCCGATGACCGCCCTCTCCGGCGGCCAGGCGGCCCGGGCCGGCCTCGCCTCACTGCTGCTCTCCCGCTACGACGTCTTCCTGCTCGACGAGCCCACCAACGACCTCGACCTGGACGGCCTGGAGCGGCTGGAGGCCTTCGTCAAGGGCCTGCGCGCGGGCACCGTGGTGATCAGCCACGACCGCGAGTTCCTGGCCCGCACCGTCACCAAGGTGCTGGAGCTGGACCTGCACCAGGGCCAGGTCAACCTCTACGGCGGCGGCTACGAGGCGTACCTGGAGGAGCGCGCCACCGCCCGCCGGCACGCCCGCGAGGAGTACGACGAGTACGCCGACACCAAGGCGGGCCTGGAGGCCCGGGCCCGGATGCAGCGCGGCTGGATGGAGAACGGCGTGCGCAACGCCCGCCGCAAGTCCAGCGACAACGACAAGATCGGGCGCGCGATGCGCACCGAGTCCACCGAGAAGCAGGCCGCCAAGGCCCGCCAGACCCAGCGGATGATCGAGCGGCTGGAGGTGGTCGAGGAGCCCCGCAAGGAGTGGGAGCTGCGGATGGAGATCGCCACCGCGCCGCGCTCCGGCTCGGTGGTCGCCACCCTGCGCGGGGCCACCGCCCGGCGCGGCGACTTCACGCTCGGCCCGGTGGACCTGCAGATCGACTGGGCGGACCGGGTGGCCATCACCGGCGCCAACGGCGCGGGCAAGTCCACCCTGCTGGCCGCCCTGCTGGGCCGGCTCGACCTCGACTCCGGCAGCGCCGTGCTGGGCTCCGGGGTGGTGGTCGGCGAGGTGGACCAGGCCCGTGGGCTGTTCCTCGGCGGGGAGCCGCTGCTGGAGGCGTTCGCCGCCGCCGTCCCGGAACTCGCGCCGGAGGAGGTGCGCACCCTGCTGGCCAAGTTCGGCCTGAAGGCGGTGCACGTGCTGCGCCCGGCGGACACCCTCTCCCCCGGTGAGCGGACCAGGGCGGCGCTGGCACTGCTCCAGGCGCGCGGGGTGAACCTGCTGGTGCTGGACGAGCCCACCAACCACCTGGATCTGCCCGCGATCGAGCAGCTGGAGTCGGCGCTGGGCACGTACACCGGCACGCTGCTGCTGGTCACGCACGACCGGCGGATGCTGGACACGGTGGCGGTGAACCGGCGGATCGAGGTCGGCGGCGGCGGCGTCCGCGAGCTGTAGGCGATCACACGGCGGGCGGGCCGGGAGAGGAGGTCCAGACCTCTTCCCCGGCCCGCCGTCATGTGCTGTGCTGTCGCCCATGGTTGACAGCACAGCGCTCGACAGCGCGGTGGCGGACGCGTCCTACCCGACCGTCTTGCTCACCCCCATGACCGTGCCCGCCCACGAGGCCGAGGCCCGCAGCAGGTCCTTCCACGACGTGATGGCGCAGCGCCGGACCGTCCGCGACTACGCGACCCGCCCGATCCCGGACGGCGTGGTCGAGTGGGCGATCCGCACCGCCAACACCGCGCCGAGCGGCGCGCACGTACAGCCCTGGCGGTTCGTGGTGATCACCGACCCGGAGCGCAAGCGCCGGCTGCGGGAGGCCGCCGAGGCCGAGGAGCGGGAGTTCTACGCGCACCGGGCCTCCGAGGAGTGGCTGGCCGCGCTGGCGCCGATCGGCACCGACTGGCGCAAGCCCTTCCTGGAGGACGCGCCGGCCGTGATCGTCGTCTTCGAGGTGCACAAGGGCCCCACCTCGCCGCGTCCGTACTACACCAAGGAGTCGGTGGGGATCGCGGTCGGCCTGCTGCTCGCCTCGCTGCACCAGGCCGGTCTGGCCACGCTCACCCACACGCCGAGCCCGATGAAGTTCCTCAACGAGGTGTGCGAACGGCCGCAGGAGGAGCGGGCCGCCTATGTGATCCCGGTGGGCTACCCCGCCGAGGGGGCGCGCGTGCCGGACCTGCGGCGCAAGGAGCTCGACGAGGTGCTGATCCGCCTCTGACGCGCCCCCGGCGGGCCCCGGCGCGCGGCGGCGGTCGGTGGTGACAGGTACAGGACGGCGACATAATCGCTGTCATGAATCACGTCATGCCGCCGCCGTGCGGGGGCGCGCCCGCGTTCGGTGCACCCGGTGCGCCCGGCACGCCTGGTGCACCCGGTGCGCCCACCCCCGGCCGGCCGCCCGAACTGCTGCGGCCGGCCGGGGGGATCACCCTGCGGCGGCGCTCCCCGGCCCAGGCACGCGCGCTCAACGCCGCCGTCCGGGCCAACCTGGAGCATCTGCGCCCCTGGCTGGAGTGGGCCGCCGAGGCGCCCACCCCGGCCAGGACCGCCGGGCTCACCGCGGCCGGCGTCGCCGCCTGGGACGCCGGCACCGACTTCATCTACCTGGTCGGCCTGGACGCCGAACCGGGCCGGGTGATCGGCTCGTTCGGCCTGCACGGCCGGATCGGCCCGGGCGCGCTGGAGATCGGCTACTGGGTGAGTGCCGAGCACGGCCGGCGCGGCATCGCCACCGCCGCCGCCCGCTCGGTCGCCGAAGCGGCGCTCGCCCTGCCCGGGATCCACCGGGTCGAGATCCACTGCGACCCCGCCAACACGGCCAGCGGCGCGGTGGCCCGCCGGCTCGGCTTCCGGCTCGACCGCGTGGTCGACGCGCCGGTGCGGGCACCGGGCGAGACCGGGCGCAAGCAGATCTGGGTCCAGGAAGGCCAGGGCCTCTCGCTCTAGCGCCTCAGTACCGCTCGCCGGCCGCCGGCGGCAGCGCGTCCAGCTCGGCGAGGTCCGCCGGCGAGAGCACCAGGTCGGCCGCCGCCGCGTTCTCCTCCAGGTACTTCGGCGTCTTCGTCCCCGGGATCGGCAGCACGTACCGCCCCTGCGCCAGCACCCAGGCGAGCGCCACCTGCGCGGGCGTCGCGCCGAGCCGCGCCGCGACCGCCCGCACCCGCTCCACCAGCGCCAGGTTGGCCTTCAGCGCCTCCTGCTGGAACCGCGGCAGCCCGCGCCGGAAGTCGTCCGCCGGCAGCTCGTCGAAGGACGCGATGCCGCCGGTCAGGAAGCCCCGGCCGAGCGGGGAGAACGGCAGGAAGGCGATCCCCTGCTCCTCGGTGTACGGCAGCACCTCGGCGAGCGAGTCCCGGGTCCAGAGCGACAGCTCGTTCTGCACCGAGGCCACCGGGTGGACGGCCTGCGCGCGCTCGATCTCCTCGACGGTCACCTCGGAGAGCCCGATCCGCCGCGCCTTGCCGGCCGCGACCGCCTCGGCGAGCGCGCCCCAGGACTCCTCGACCGGCACCTCCGGGTCGATCCGGTGCAGCTGGTACAGGTCGACGTGGTCGGTGCCCAGCCGGCGCAGGCTGTCGTCGATCGAGCGCCGGATGTGCTCGGGGCGGCCGTTGCGCAGCACCCGCTCCTCGGCGTTGCCCGGCACCAGGCCCACCTTGGTGGCGAGCACCGCGCGCTCCCGGTACGGCCCGGCCAGCGCGGCGCCGACGACCTCCTCGTTGGTGTAGGGGCCGTAGATGTCGGAGGTGTCGATCAGCGTGACGCCGAGGTCCAGCGCCTGCCGGATCACCCGCACCGAGTTCTCGTCGTCACGGTTGTGGACGTCGTAGGCCCAGGTCATCCCCATGCAGCCGAGGCCGACGACCCCGACCTCGGGACCCTCACTGCCGAGCGTGGCGTTGCGCATCACGTACTCCTCACTGGTGCCGGCCCCGGTGGCGCCGACCGCTGTCGGATCAACGGGGAACAGCCTCTCCCTTCGAGTGCGCTCTAGGTCAAGCCCGTTCCCACGAGGGGGTGATGCTCCGCCGGCCAGTCCCGGAACCCTCCCCGCAGCACCAGGTCCGCGAGCCGCCGGTACCCGCCCGCGCCCGGGTGCGCACCGTCCCCGGCCAGGGCCTCCGCCGTCCACACCGGGTCCGCCGCCAGCTCCCGGGTCACGCCGACGAACGGCACCCCGCGTCCGGCGCAGACCCCGGCGATCCCGTCGGCCAGCGCCAGCAGCCGCTCCAGGTGCGGGGCGCCCGCGCCGACCACCGGGGGCGGACCCACCACCAGGGGCGCGAGCCCGCGTTCGCGCGCCCCGTCCAGCAGCGCGGTTACGTTGGCCAGGCACGCGTCCGGCGCGACCCGTACCCGGCCGTCCTCCTCCACCGCATCGTTGCTGCCCACCGACAGCACCAGCCGGTTGTCCGCACCCGGCAGCGCCCGCACCGCCGTCTCGGCCCAGCAGCGGGCCAGTACGTCCGCCGAAGTGTTGCGCCGCACACCGAGGTTGAACGCCGTCACCCCGTCCGGCCCCGCCGCGAGACCCGCCCAGCAGTCCGCCATCACCCGGCCCACCCAGCCGCGGTACTCCGGGTCCCCGACCCCCTGGGTGAACGAGTCGCCGAGGAAGACGATCCGCAGATCCCTGCCGCCCATGTCCTTGCTCATGGCGGAACCTTAAGGTCCGCGTAAGCCTTGCTACGAGGTGCCTTTGCTGCACCGGAGATCCTTGACGCGCCCAGGTGGTCTAGTCCAGGTTGAAGCACAGCACCGCGCACTCCCCCACCGGACCACCCCTCCACGCCGCCCGCCCCGCGCCTCCTCCCCCTGCGCGCGGCGGGCGGCGCCCCCGTCCTGAGAGGCACCCCCATGCCACGTGCGCCGCATGACGCTGCCGTCCGACACCGCCGCCCCGCCGTCCGCACCAAGGTGCTCGGTCTCGCCACCGCCGTCGTCCTGGCCGGCGGCGGCCTCGCCACGGTCGCCGGGAGCGCCGGCGCCGCCGACGGCAACCTGCTTGGCAACCCCGGGTTCGAGAGCGGCTCGCTGGGCGCCTGGAGCTGTACCGGCGGGGCCGGCAGCGTGGTCGGCTCCGGCGCGCACGGCGGCTCGTACGCGCTGCGCGGCGAGGTCACCGGTGCCGGCACCGCGCAGTGCGGCCAGGACGTCGCGGTGAAGCCCAACACCACCTACACGCTGAGCGCCTGGGTCCAGGGCCAGTACGTGTACCTCGGCGCGACCGGCACCGGCGTCACCGACCCGGCCGTCTGGACGCCCGGCGGCTCCGGCTGGCAGCAGCTGACCGCCACCTTCACCACCGGCGCGGCCACCACCAGCGTCAACGTCCATCTGCACGGCTGGTACGGCCAGGGGGCCTACCTCGCCGACGACATCACGCTCAGCGGCCCCGGCGGCACCCCGAGCACGCCGCCGCCCACCACGGTCCCCCCGACCACCGTGCCGCCGACGACCGTCCCCCCGACCACCGCGCCGCCCACCACCCCGGCGCCGAACGTCGCCCTCCCGGTGGCCCCGTACATCGACATGGGCGCCTGGCCCACCCCGTCGATGCCCGCGATGGCCAAGGCCGGCAACCTCAAGTCCTTCACCATGGGCTTCGTCACCGCCGTCGGCTGCAAGGCCAGCTGGTTCAACGCCTATGACCCGCGCACCGGTTGGGCCAAGGACCAGATCGACGCGCTGCGCGCGGGCGGCGGCGACGTCAAGCTCTCCTTCGGCGGCGCCAGCGGCACCGAACTCGCCGCCGCCTGCACGAGCGTGGACTCCCTGTTCGCCGAGTACGACGCCGTCGTCAACGCCTACAACCTGCGCTACGTCGACTTCGACATCGAGGGCGCCGCGATCGCCGACACCGTCGCCAACGAGCGCCGCTCCGCCACCCTCGCCAAGCTGCAGAAGGCGCACCCCGGCCTGAAGGTCTCCTTCACCCTGCCGGTCCTCCCCGAGGGCCTGACCACCGAGGGCGTCGCCATCGTCCGCTCCGCCCGGGACGCGGGCGTGGACGTCGACGTCGTCAACGTCATGGCGATGGACTACTACCGCGCCGGCACCGACTACGGCGACGCCGCCGTCCAGGCCGCGCAGTCCCTGTACGGCCAGCTCAAGGCGCTGCACCCGGCCAAGAGCGACGCCCGGCTGTGGGCCATGGTCGGGGTCACCCCGATGCTCGGCGAGAACGACGACCACCAGATCTACAACCAGGCCGACGCCCAGCAGCTGGTCGCCTTCGCCCGGCAGCACCACCTCGGCACGCTGGCCTTCTGGGACGCCACCCGGGACGCCAACGCCTGTACCGGCGGCGGCCTGTTCAAGTGCACCAACATCCCGCAGCAGCCGTACGAGTTCGCGAAGATCTTCGCCCAGTACACCGGCTGAGCCCGCACCCGGCCCCACGGCGCCGGCGGTCCCCCTCCCGGGACCGCCGGCGCCGCCGCCAGGGCCGGCGCACCGAAATCCGGGCCATCGACGCCGAGTTGCCGCCTGGTGAGGCGGCCACTGCACCACTACGCCGGGGCGGTGACCTTCTCCACCGGGCCGAAGTCCCGGAAGGTGCCGTAGGTGCGCAGCGGGACTCCCTTCAGCTCGGTCTTCCGGTCGAAGCGGACGGTGCGGCCCTGGGCGTCGATCCACTGGTCGAGCTGGAAGTTCACCACGCCCTTGCCCTTGAGGATCTTGTACTGCTCGGGCTCCACCGCCTTCATCCGCTCCAGGTCGACGGTGCCGGAGAGATGGAAGCACGGGGTGCCCTCGCAGTCCTCCATCCCCTTGCGGGCGGACGGGCCGAGGGCCAGCAGCGCCTTGGCGTAGCCGTGGTAGTCGGCGATCCGGTCGCCGAGCGGGGAGGTGCGCCAGCCGCTGCCGCTCTTGATGTAGTTGGTGCCGTCGTCGGTGACGATGGCCGTCGGCCCGCCGTCGCCCCCGCCGCCGAGGACCTCGCTGCCGCCCGCGCTCATGGATTCGGTGATCCGGCCGGAGCGCACCGGCCCGTTGAGGTTCACCCGGGCCTTGGTCACCGCGCCGAGCGCGCCGCCCTCGGTCTTGAAGTCCTGAGTGGCCGCGTACGGCGTCTTCTCCGCCAGCGCGAGCGCCTTCTCCGGGTCGATCGGCCCGCCCGCCGTGGTGGCGGCGGGGGCGGCGCTCGCGGTGGGCGTGGGGGTCGCCGTGGGCGTCGGCGTCGGCGTGGGGGTGGGAGGCGCGGCCTCGGCCGTCACGGAAGCGGTCACGGAAGCGGTCACGGAAGCGGTCGAGGACGCGGCCGGCGCCGCACCGTCCTCGCAGCCCACCAGACCGGCAAGGGAAGCCGCCACGACGGCGGCGGCGAGCACAGTGGAACGGCGCATGATCAGGAGAACCCCCGGTCGAACAAAGAGACGGGGCGCATCCTGACACACCATCCGGTCCGTGGTCGAACCGTTTCCTCCCGGCCCCCGCGCAGGAAGTCGGACCCGCCGACTTCCTGCGCAGACCAGGCACTACGCCCCGGCCACCGCCGGCTCCTCGTCCGCGACCTCCAGGCCGTAGGCGACGACCGCCTGCCGCAGGCCGCCCGGGTAGCCCGCCAGGGCAGGGGTGAAGTCCCAGTTCCCGGTGTCGTCGCGGTCGAAGCGACCGAGGCGCATCGCGATGTTGGACTCCGCGCCGTCCGCCAGGTGCACGATCGCCGCGTCCTGGTCGGCGCCCGCCTCCAGGATCAGCGCCGGCCCGGCGAACCCGGCCATGGTGGCCTCGGGGTGGTTCTCGGTGTCGGCGGCGGCGATGATGACCAGCCGGTCCGCCTCGGCGGGCAGCGCCTCGAAGTCGACCATCAGGCAGGCGTTGGCGTCCTCGTAGCCGGTGACCAGGCGCACCGAACCGTCGGGCGTGGAGGCGTTGTTGTAGAAGACCAGGTGGTCGTCGGAGAGCGCGCGGTTGCTCTGGCAGACCAGGGCGGCGATGTCGTACTCCTCCTCCCCGGTCCAGTGCAGCAGCAGCCGGGCCGGCTCGGCGGCCACCTCGATCGCCGGCTGCCCGGCCCCGGCGCCCGCGGCCTCCGCCGCCTCCGCGTGGGCCGGCGCGAAGATCTCGTGGAAGCCGTGGTGCTTCAGCAGGCCGACCAGCTCGGAACCGTTGATCAGCGTGATCGGCTTGCCGGACACGAACTGGTGCGAGCTGGGCCCGAACTTGCTGGTGGTGACCAGCACCGCCTTGGTGGCCGCCCCGTCGTGCTGCAGCGTCCCGAAGAGGTCCCGGACGGCCGACGGCGTCACCGTGTCCCGGTACCGCTTGACCTGCACGATCACGTTGCCGCCCCGGAACGGATCGGCGTCGATGCCGCGCACGTCCACCCCGCCGTCCTTCGACCGGGCCGTGAGCTCGACCCGCATGCCCATGGACTCCATCAGCCGGGCTATCAGCTGCTCGAACTCGATCGGGTCCATGGCCAGAAGGAGCTGGAGTTCGCGCACCCGCCGCGCCATCCGGCCGCGGTTCGCGTTGGTGTCGTCGCGGAGGTGCCGGAACAGCATGCGCTGCGCGCGGCGCTCGGCGGTGTCGGGGTTGCTGAGGCGGTGGAGCTTGCGGCTCCGGGACATAGGTACTCCCTCGAACGCGCCGGGACGGACGAGTCGTCAGGCACGTGTCAGAAATGGCGAATTCAGGACGGATTGGGCGATCCCCCGCTGGGTAAGCGAGTAGGTTACCGCCGCTGGACGAACGATCTCGACAACTTCGCTACAAGCAGGCCCCCTCGCGCATTCGTGGACCGTCTCGTTGGAACCATCCCCCTCAGCTGCCTGTGAACACGACCGTTGGGGGTTGCGATGGACACTCGGACCAAGGACACGACACAACCGCCCGCCGCGCCCCGGCTCTCCACGGCGGTCGCCCGCGCGGTGATACCCGGCCTGTTCCTCCTGGCCGGACTCGCCACCGCCGTTCTCGGCTTCAGCCGGTTCGTCGACGCCAACGACGTGGCCGTGGCCTACCGCTCCGCCCCGGTGTGCGGCGCGGCAGGGCACACGGCCGGGACTGACTGCGTGCGCCGCGAGACCGGCAAGGTCACGGACCGGTACACCATGGAGGGCGATGGAACCACCTACCTGGTGAAGGTGGCGCGCGAGGCGTCCCCCGGACAGCGTTACGAGGTCAACCGGGACTTCTACTCCGCCACGAAGGTGGGCGTGGACGTGGACCTGACGGTCTACCGGGGGCGGGTGGCCGAGGTCTCCTACCAGGGCCACCGCACCACGAACTCGGGCACGCCCTGGCTGTCCTCCCTTGGGGTGGCCCTCCTCGCCGGACTGGGAGCGGCACTCGCGATCACCGGACTGACCTGGTCACGGGCGGGCGCGCGAGCGGCCTCGTTCGCGGCCTCCATGGGCGGCTTCACCGCCGCCATGGCGATGATCGGCTGTCTCGTCCTCATGACGGCGCAGCTGTCACCGGCCGCCCTCCTGGCCGTCCCGGTCCTCGGCTGGCTGTTCATGACCACCGCTGCCACGATCGTCGTCCGGGACTCCTGACGCTCCCGCGCCTACGCTGTCGGCATGGTGACGAACAGCGGTGACCTCCTCCTCATGACCACGACCCACGACGACGAGGCGAAGGCCCGGACCCTCGCGGCGGACGTCGTACGGGCCCGGCTCGCGGCCTGCGCGCAGGTGTACCGGATCCAGTCGGTGTACTGGTGGGAGGGCGAGGTCCAGGACGCGGCGGAGTGGCGGATCGACTTCAAGACCCGCGCCGAACTGGCCGACGCCCTGACGGACTTCGTGAACGAGCACCACGACTACGGCACCCCCGAGGTCATCGCCGTCCCCGTAGTGACGGGCAGCGCCGCCTACCTGGAGTGGGTGAGGGCGGAGACGGAGAAGAAGCGGTGAGAGCGCAGGAAGTCGGTGGGGCCGACTTCCTGCGCGGGATTCAGGGGGGCGGGGTCGCGGTAGCGACGGGGGTGGGGGGCGGATGCTCGGCGGGGTGGGGGAAGACCCACGCGGCGAGCGCAAGCAGGAGAGCGATCGGGAGCACGGTCAGGACGGCGGCCGTGGTGGGGGTCGCGGAGGAGCGGGCATGGGAGGCTCGTTCATCCTCCTCACCCCCAAGGGCCGGCCGCAGATCGCCTTCGCCGAGGTCCAGCACGTCGGCCGCGATGTTCGGGAACGTCAGGTCTCGGCGCACCCGGAGATGCGCGACGGGTACATGCAGCCACTCGTGGTGGCGGCTGTGGTTGGTGGATTGATGCACCGGCCGGCCGGGGGCCGCCGGTCAGAACCAGTGCAGGCAGAACGGGGCGCGGTCGGTGTGGAAGAGGGCGTCGGCCCTGGTGGCGGCCGCGGGGTGGTGGGCGTGGATGTGGCCGGCGCGGACGAGGGTGGAGGGGGTGGTGCCGCCGAGGTAGATGGAGCCGAGGTCGCTGACGTCGAGCGTCAGATCGGGCTCCTGGCCGGTGGGGGTGCACTCGGCCTTGCCGTCGCGGACGGTCAGCAGGTAGCGGCCGGGCTCGCCGAGGAAGCGGTCCGTGACGTCGAGGACGAGCTCGCCGTCGGCGAACCAGCCGCGCGCGGTCAGGGCGCGCGGGATGTCCAGCAGCCGCACCCAGAGCCAGTCCATGCCCGAGCCCGCCACCCCGGCCCGGAAGTCCGCGAGCTGCCAGCGCAGCGGGTGGTCGGCGGGGACGTGCTTGAACACGATCTCGGTGATCAGGTCGTGGCCGAGCGCGTACCGGGCCAGGGCCGTGTACGCCGTGTCGTCGAGGGCGATGATCTCGTCCACCGTCAGGGTCACCGTGCGCCGGACGGCGTCGGGGACGCCGTCGCTGAGCGAGTAGCTGGCGTACCCGTCCGGGTTGCCGTCGGCGTCGCGGTGGAGGGCGATGTAGCGCGGGGTCGCGGAGATCGGGGGCTGCCCGGCGCGCAGCTCCCACCAGCGGTGCGGCCGGGAGATCGCGCCGGGCTGGGCGCGGCGGTACCGGTCGTAGACGTCCTCCAGGATGTCGCGGCACTCGCCGCTCTTCAGCACCTCCACCGAACCGGCGTCCGCGCCCGAGCCCGCCGCGCGGGCGACGGCGAGGTCGGCCCGCTCGCGCGGTACCGTCAGCCGCCCCGTGTAGGTCGCGGGCCCGTAGCCGAACCTGCGGTAGATCACGGCCTCGGAGGCCAGCAGCACCGAGAGGTACTCCCCCCGCTCACGCAGTTCGGCGAGTTGGTGGCGCATCATCGCGGTGAGCACGCCGCGGCGGCGGTGCGAGGGGACCACGCCCACCACGGTCACCCCGGCGACCGGGACGACGGACTCCCCGGGGAGGGTGAGTTCGAAGGAGTACGCCCCCGCCGTCCCCACGGGCCGACCGTCCGCCACGGCCAGCACGCCGCGGTCCATCTCGACCGCCGACCACCAGGCCCCGCCGCCGTCCTCGCCGGTGGGCTCCGGGAAGCGCCCGAACGCCGCGTGGAAGGTGTCGACGAAGACCTCGCGGTCCTGCTCGGTCGTGGAACGGATCTCCATCACTACTGCTGCCTCCCGGGTCACGGACACCACCCACGTGGTATCCGGCCACCATGCAACGCCACCCGGCGACGAGGTCAAGCGAATTAGCTCACACGTGGCGAAGGGTGGGGCGGACCAGGAGGCCGAGGAGGGCGCCGAGGAGCGAGTCCAGGGCGTCCTGGGCGTCGCAGGCGCGGCCGAGGGCGGGGACGGCGTACTGGGCGGCCTCCAGGGCGAAGGGGAGGCGAACAGCCCGGCCAGAACATCGGCAGCCCGTTCAGCACGGTTTTGATCACGCCCGCCCGGACGCCGCCGGCCGCCCGCGCGGTTCTCCCCGGAACGGGGTTCGTCTTCGACCGACCCTTGAGCTGACGGGCTGTTAGAGTCGCCTGTCGTTCCGACCAAGGGGGGTCAGCCGATGAAGCGCCGTCTGGTGCTCGCGTTCTACGGGACCATTGCCACCACCATGATGATCGGCTTCATCGACCCCAAGCCCTCCGCGCCGCCGACGCACCACACCCGGCCCGCCTACGCGCCGTCCGTCATGCCCACGGCGCCCTGGGTCGCGAACAGCGCCGCCGGCTTCACCCAGTGGGTCGAGCGGCACGGCACCGAGGAGCAGCGGGCGGCCGTCCTGGGTCACATCACCAGACTGCTCCAGTCCGTACCGCAGGAGGGTCACTTCAACACCTACGTGGCCACCGACCACCTGACGGCGGAGGACGCCCGGACCCGCGCCATCGTCGACGCCTACCTGGCCTGGGCCGGACGGTACGACCCGACCCGGATGCTCGTTCTCTACGACATCCGCGGCAAGGTGATGGGCGCGGTCAACGTCCCCGACCAGCGCTGAGCCCTCATACCGCCGCCATGGCGTCGCGCACCCCGCGCGACATCCGCTCGGCCACCGCCGCGACGAGGGCGCGCGGGCGGCGCGGGGCGAGGTGGGCGCTGATCCGGTTGGCGAGGCCGGGGACGACGTAGGGGCGGTCGGCGTCCAGGGCCCGCAGCGCGGCCCGGACGACCGGCTCCGAGGTGGTGAACGCGCCGGTGACGGCGGCCTTCCGGGTGCCGATGACGTCGAAGAACCCGGTCTCCACCGGCCCGGGGCAGAGGGCCAGTACCCGGATGCCGCGCCGCCGGTACTCCTGGCGCAGCGCGAGGCTGAAGTTGAGCACGAAGGTCTTGGACGGGCCGTAGACGGCGAAGTACGGGGTGGGCTGGAAGGCCGCCGTGGACGCCACGTTGACCACCGCGCCCCGGCCGCGCGCGAGCATGCCGGGCAGCAGTTCATGGGTGAGGTCGACGAGCGCGACGACGTTGACCATCAGCTGGTCGTGGTCGCGCTGCCCGTCGACCGTCTCGAACGGGCCGCAGGTGCCGAAGCCGGCGTTGTTGACCAGCAGGTCCACGGTGAGGCCGCGGTCGGCGAGTTCGGCGCCGATCCGGCGGGCGGCGTCGGGGGCGGAGAGGTCCTGGACGATCACCCGGGCGGTGACGCCGTGGGCCTCGCCGAGGCGCTCGGCGAGGGCGTGCAGGCGGTCGGCGGAGCGGGCGACCAGGACGAGGTCATGGCCGCGCGCGGCGAGCTGGGCGGCGAACTCGGCGCCCAGCCCGGAGGAGGCGCCGGTGATCAGAGCAGTGGTGGCGGTGCGCACGGTGGTGCTCCTTGTCTCGCGATCTGTGACACGAGAGTATCGAATAATCGATGACATGCAACAGGCTTGTATCACTTAATCTCCGAGCCGTTTCGCCGCTGTACCGTTCCCTGGGTACGCCCGAGCTGGAGGCACCGCGATGACCCACACCCCGCCGCCCGGCCGCCCGCTGCGCGCCGACGCCGAACGCAGCGTCCGCGCGATCCTCGCGGCGGCGGAACGCGTGCTGGCCGAGACGCCGGGCGCGTCCATGGAGCAGATCGCGGAAGCCGCCGGGGTCACCCGGACCACCGTCCACCGCCGGTTCGCCAACCGGCAGGCGCTGGTCGACGCGCTCGCCACCGAGGCCGCGGCCAAGCTCGCCGAAGCCATCGAGGACGGCCGGCCGGAGACCGCCCCGCCGCTGGTCGCGCTGCACCGGGCGACGGCCAACGTGCTGCGGGTGAAGGCCGCCTGGAGCTTCGCGCTCGGGCCGGCGGTCGCCCAGAGCGAGCAGGCCGCCCGGACGCACGACGCGATCGCCCATCGCTGCGTCGACCTGCTCGCCCGGATCCGCGAGCAGGGCGGCATCGCCGCGGACGCGGACCTGGAGTGGGTGCGCCGGGTCTACTACGCGCTCATCGGCGAGGTCATGCACAGCACCGACGACGCGCCGCCGGCCGACGCCGATCCGGACGTGCTGGCGGCCCGGATCGTCGACACCCTGCTGTACGGCGTGGGCCCGCGCGGCACGCGCTGACACGCCGGGCGGTGCGCCCGGCCGCGCGCTCGCACGGTCAGCCCCGCCCTTCCTACGCAGGCCAGGGCCCTGCCACCCCAACTCGCCGATTTCACATGACAATCGTCTATATCCCTCGATCGAGGGAACTATCGCCCGTGTCCCCACTTTCTCGGTCCGATGAGGCAGCATCAGCACGTCCGCGCCCGAACGACCTCCGTCCGGGCGGTAGAACCGGCCGTTGGGACCCGCCCGTGACCACCTCCGCCCCCGCCTGGGACTGCCCCTTCAACCACACCGACGGCCTGGAGTTCGACCCCCTCCTCAAGCGCCTGCTGACCGAGGAACCGATCGCCAGGATCCGACTGCCGCACGGCGAGGGCGAGGCCTGGCTCGCCACCCGCTACGAGGACGTCCGGGTGGTCACCACCGACCGCCGGTTCAGCCGCGCCGCCGGCATCGGCCGCGACCTGCCCCGGATGACGCCCGCCCCGATCGCGCAGGTCGAGTCGATCAACCTGATGGACCCGCCGGCCCACAACCGGCTGCGCCGCCTGGTCGCCCAGGGCTTCACCAACCGCCAGGTGGAGCGGATGCGCGCGCACACCCAGCGCGTCGTCGACGGCTACTTCGACGAGATGGAGGAGCACGGCGCGCCCGCCGACCTGGTCCGCTTCCTCTCCGCCCGGCTCCCGCTCACCACCATCTGCGAGCTGCTCGACATCCCCGCCGACGACCGCGCCGAACTCCGCGGCCACGCCGTCGCGATGATGTCCATGGGCCCGGGCAGCGGCGCCGGCCAGGTCACCGCCAAGGCCGCCCTGCGCGCCTACTTCGCCGAACTCACCGCCGCCCGCCGCCGCTCGCCCGGCGAGGACCTCATCAGCGCGCTCGCCACCGCCCGGGACGGCGCCGAACTGCTGGACGACGACGAACTCGCCGTCATGGCCATGGTCCTGCTGGTCACCGGCCACGACACCAGCACCTACCAGCTCTCCAACATCACCTACACCCTGCTCACCCACCCCGAGCAGCTCGCCAAGCTGCGCGCCGAGCCGGACCTGCTGCCGCGCGCCCTGGAGGAGCTGCTGCGCTTCATCCCGTTCCGCCAGGGCGTGGGCATCGCCCGGGTCGCCACCGAGGACGTCGAGCTCGGCGGCGTGCTGATCAAGGCCGGCGAGCCGGTGCACGTCTCCTACCTGGCCGCCAACCGCGACCCGGCGGTGTACGAGCGGCCCGACGAGCTCGACCTCGACCGCGGCGCGCCCACCCACATGACCTTCGGCTACGGCACCCACCACTGCCTCGGCTCCCACCTGGCCCGGATGGAGCTCCAGGTGGCCATCGGCACCCTGCTGAACCGGTTCCCCGGACTGCGGCTCGCCGTGTCGCCCGCCGAGCTGGACTGGCAGACCGGATCCATCTGGCGCTACCCGCAGACCCTGCCGGTCGCCTGGTGACCACCGCCCGGTGACACCTCCCGGTGACCGCGCCGCGGAACCCCCCGCCGTACCCGGCCGCGGCCCCGGGCCCCCTGCCCCCGGCCACCCGCCCCATCGGAGACCCCCACCATGGCCACACTCTGCCGCCCCGCCATCGCCGTGCCCGAGCACGTCATCACCCTCGACGAGACCCTCGACCTGGCGCGCACCCTGCACGCCGACCACCCGCAACTCGGCCTCGCGCTACGGCTGATCGAGAACACCGGGGTGCGCACCAGGCACCTGGTCCAGCCCATCGAGGAGACCCTGCACCACCCCGGCTTCACCGTCCGCAACAGCGTCTACGAGCGGGAGGCCAAGCGGCGCGTCCCCGAGGTGGTCGAGCGCGCCCTCGGCCACGCCGAACTCGCCGCCCGGGACATCGACCTGATCCTCTACGTGTCCTGCACCGGCTTCATGATGCCCTCGCTGACCGCGTGGCTGATCAACGCCATGGGGTTCCGCTCCGACACCCGGCAGCTGCCGATCGCCCAGCTCGGCTGCGCGGCCGGCGGCGCCGCCGTCAACCGGGCGCACGACTTCTGCCGCGCCTACCCCGGCGCCAACGTGCTGATCGTGGCCTGCGAGTTCTGCTCGCTCTGCTACCAGCCCACCGACATCGGCGTCGGCTCGCTGCTCTCCAACGGCCTGTTCGGCGACGCGATCGCCGCCGTGGTGCTGCGCGGCCGCGGCGGCACCGGCGTCCACCTGGAGCGCAACGGGTCGCACCTGGTACCGGACACCGAGAACTGGATCTCCTACGGGGTCAAGGACACCGGTTTCCACTTCCAGCTCGACAAGCGCGTCCCGGGCACGATGGAGATGCTCGCCCCCGCCCTGCGCGCGCTGGCCGTCGAGCACGCCTGGGACATCTCCGGCCTCGGCTTCTACATCGTGCACGCCGGCGGCCCGCGGATCCTCGACGACCTCTGCCACTTCCTCAACCTGGAGCCGGCCGCCTTCCGGTTCTCCCGGGCCACGCTCACCGAGCGCGGCAACATCGCCAGCGCCGTGGTCTTCGACGCGCTGGCCCGGATGTTCGAGGAGGGCGGGGTCGAGGACGGCACCCACGGGCTGATCGCGGGCTTCGGCCCGGGCATCACCGCCGAGATCTCGCTGGGCAGTTGGGCCGGCAAGCCGCTGGGGGCGGTGGTCCCGCGGCGGACGCGCGCGATCGACACCGCAGAGCTGACGCTCACTCAGCCGACGGCCCCCCTGCCGCGTCCGGCCGGGACTACGATCACCGAATGACCGATACCACGGATGCCACCCATGCCACCGGCACCACGGGAACCGCGGGAACCACCGGAACCGCGGGGACCACGGGGACCACGGGGACCACGGCCGCCAACGGAAGCACCGGCCGCAGCACGCCACCGGACGGCGCCGGGGCCCCGCTGATCCCCAGACCGCCGCGCCCCGCCGAGGCCGCCCGGGCCGCCGAGCTGGCCGCGCTCTTCCCCGCCCTGCACGCCCCGCAGTACTGGGCCTGGGGCCGCTACGAGGCACAGTTCTCCACCGTCCTGCCGCCGGACGAGCTGGTCACCAACATCCACCTGGTGGGCTTCACCGACGGCGGACAGGTGGTGCTCTGCCGCGACGAGCGCGACCACTGGTTCCTGCCCGGCGGCACCCGCGAGCACGGCGAGTCGGTGGACTCCTGCCTGGTCCGCGAGCTGCGCGAGGAGGCCGGCGCCCGGCTGCTCGGCGAGCCGGTCTGGCTGGGCGCGCACCGCTGCGTGACCGACGACCCGGTGCCCTACCGGCCGTGGCAGCCGCACCCCGAGAAGGCCTGGCTCTGGGGCTGGGCCGAGGTCACGGTGGACTCCGTCCCGACCAACCCGGACGACGGCGAGCAGGTGGTCGAGGTCCGCGCGGCGGACCCGGCGGAGGCGCAGCGGCTGCTGCTCAGCGGCCACGACGCCTGGTGGGGCGAGCTGATCGGCCTGGCGGTGGAGCTGCGGTCGCGTCCGCGCTGAACCGCGGCCATTCCCGTCCTCCCGGAAGACCACCGGAATGGCGCAGCAGCGGACCACGGTGTCCGATGTCCGGTGATATGACTCGAAGGGACTCGGGTCCTTCTCGGGCCCGCACCGACGGGAGCCGTCATGGACAACTACCCGCTGCTCAACATCTTCTGGACGATGCTGGAGCTGTTCCTCTGGATCCTCTGGTTCTTCCTGCTCTTCAAGATCATCACGGACATCTTCCGCAGCCATGACATGGGCGGCTGGGCCAAGGCCGGCTGGCTGGTCCTGGTGATCCTGCTGCCGCTGATCGGCGTGCTGGCGTACGTGATCGCGCGCGGCAAGAGCATGGGTGAACGCGACGTCGCCCAGGCCCAGAAGGCCGACGCCGCGTTCAAGGCGTACATCCGCGACGCGGCCGGCACCGCGCCCGCGGAGGGGGCCGGGGAGGCGACACCCGGCCGCAGCCACGTCGACGACCTGGCCAAACTGGCCGACCTCAAGGCCAGCGGGGCCATCTCCGAGGAGGAGTACCAGAAGGCCAAGGGGAAGCTGCTGGTGTGAGCACGAGCGGCAGCACGAGCAGGGGCACGAGCGGGGGCGGCCGGTGGACGGGAGGTGTCCACCGGCCGCCCCCACCTCGTACGCGGAGCAGCGTCAGCGCCGCGACAGCACCGCGTCAGCGCCGCCCGGAACGGCGGTCGCCGGAGCGGCGGTCGTCCGAGGAGCCGCCGCCGGCCAGGCCGGCCCGGCGCAGCGCGTCCGCCATGGCGCTGTTGCCCAGCGGCGCCGACCCGCCGGAGCCGCCCCGGTCACCGCGGTCGCGGCGGTCCTGCCCGCGCCCACCGCCCTGACCGCCGCCCTGACCGCCCTGGCCGCGCCGCTCCTGGCGCGGCGGACGGGCCTGCCGGTCGCCGCCGCGCCCGCCGCCCTCGCCGCCGCGTCCCACCTCGTCGTCCAGCCGCAGGGTGAGCCCGATCCGCTTGCGCGGCACGTCCACCGAGGTCACCCGGACGGTCACGATGTCGCCCGGCTTGACCACCTCGCGCGGGTCCTTGACGAAGTTCTTCGACAGCGCCGACACGTGCACCAGGCCGTCCTGGTGCACGCCCACGTCGACGAAGGCGCCGAACGCGGCCACATTGGTCACCACGCCCTCCAGCACCATGCCGACCTCCAGGTCGCCGATCTTGTCGACGCCCTCCTTGAAGGTCGCGGTGCGGAACGCCGGGCGCGGGTCGCGGCCCGGCTTGTCCAGCTCGCCGAGGATGTCGGTGACGGTCGGCACGCCGAAGGTGTCGTCGGCGAAGTCGCCCGGCCGCAGGGCGCGCAGCTTCCCGCTGTTGCCGATCAGCTCGCGCAGCTCCCCGCCGGTCGCGGCGAGGATCCGGCGCACCACCGGGTACGCCTCCGGGTGCACGCTGGAGGCGTCCAGCGGGTCGTCGCCGCCGGGGATCCGCAGGAAGCCCGCGCACTGCTCGAAGGCCTTGGGACCGAGCCGGGACACGTCCTTCAGCGCCTTGCGGGTGCGGAACGGGCCGTTGGCGTCACGGTGGGCGACGATGTTGTCCGCGAGCGTGCCGGTGATGCCGGAGACCCGGGTGAGCAGCGGCGCGGAGGCGGTGTTGACGTCCACGCCGACCGCGTTGACGCAGTCCTCGACGACGGCGTCCAGCGAGCGGGAGAGCTTCACCTCGCTCAGGTCGTGCTGGTACTGACCGACCCCGATCGACTTGGGGTCGATCTTGACCAGTTCGGCCAGCGGGTCCTGGAGCCGGCGGGCGATCGACACCGCGCCGCGGATCGACACGTCCAGGTCCGGCAGCTCCTGCGAGGCGAAGGCGGACGCCGAGTAGACCGAGGCGCCGGCCTCGCTGACCATCGCCTTGGTGAGCTTCAGCTCCGGGTGGCGCTTGAGGAGGTCCTCGGCGAGCTTGTCGGTCTCCCGGGAGGCGGTGCCGTTGCCGATCGCCACCAGGTCGACGTCGTGCTTCTTCGCCAGCGTGGCCAGGGTCGCCAGCGCCGCGTCCCACTTGTTGGCCGGCTGGTGCGGGTAGATCGTGTCGTGGGCGACCACCTTGCCGGTGGCGTCCACCACGGCGACCTTCACCCCGGTGCGGAAGCCCGGGTCCAGGCCCATGGTGGCCCGGGTGCCGGCCGGGGCGGCGAGCAGCAGGTCCCGCAGGTTGGCGGCGAAGACGCGCACCGCCTCGTCCTCGGCCCCGGCGCGCAGCCGGCCGCGCAGGTCGATGCCGAGCCGCACCAGGATCCGGGTGCGCCAGGCCCAGCGGACGGTGTCGCCGAGCCACTTGTCGGCCGGGCGGCCGTGGTCGGCGATGCCGAAGCGGGCGGCGATCCGCTGCTCGTAGTCGCTGGCGCCGGGCAGGTCGCCGGCCTCCTCGCCGTCGTACGGGGACAGGTCGAGGTCCAGCACCTCCTCCTTCTCGCCGCGCAGCATCGCCAGGACGCGGTGCGAGGGGAGCTTGGTGTACGGCTCGGCGAAGTCGAAGTAGTCGGCGAACTTCGCGCCCTCCTGCTCCTTACCCTCGCGGACGGTGGCGACCATCCGGCCGCGGGTCCACATCCGCTCGCGCAGCGAGCCGACCAGGTCGGCGTCCTCGCCGAACCGCTCGACCAGGATCGCCCGCGCCCCCTCCAGCGCGGCCGGCGCGTCGGCCACCGACTCGTTCAGGTAGCCCGCCGCCAGCGTGGCCGGGTCCTGCGCCGGATCGGCGAGCAGGGTGTCCGCCAGCGGCTCGAGACCGGCCTCACGGGCGATCTGCGCCTTGGTGCGCCGCTTCGGCTTGAACGGCAGGTAGATGTCCTCCAGCCGCGCCTTGGAGTCGGCGGCCAGCACCTGCGCGCGCAGCGCGTCGTCCAGCTTGCCCTGCGCCTCGATCGACTCCAGGACGGCGGTGCGCCGCTCCTCCAGCTCCCGCAGGTAACGCAGCCGCTCCTCCAGGGTGCGCAGCTGCGCGTCGTCCAGCGAGCCGGTGACCTCCTTGCGGTAGCGGGCCACGAACGGCACCGTCGCGCCGCCGTCCAGCAGCTCGACCGCCGACTTCACCTGCCCCTCGCGGACGCCCAGTTCCTCGGCGATCTTCCGCTCGATCGCCTGCTGGGCCTGCTGGGCCGCCTGTTCGACTGGCGTGGTCACGAAGCCGGTCACCTTCTTCAGAGTTGCTGTCCGTACCCCGGCATTCTCGCAGCAACCCCCGACACCCCGCCCCGCCCCCGCCACCCCGGGCGTGGCGCGCCCCCGCGCGCGGGAGCGTCCCGTACGCGCTCGGCAGGCGTCGTCCACCAGCGCTGCCGCGACCCCGAGCGCCCCCCAGGAAACCCAACGCCCCCGTGAAATCCTCATGTTCTCACCCTGGTGTTCGAAATCCGCCTGAGCGCGGGGCCCCTCGCGGCGTACAGTGCCGGGCATGTGCGCAGCCGCTCGGACGCCCGACCACATGCACGACGACGACCACTTGCAGGACCGCTTGCAGGACCGCTTGCACGGCCACGTCCAGGACCACTTCCAGGGCCACCTGTACGACCCCCTCCACGACCGTCTGCACGACGAAGAACCCGCCATCGACACCGGCCTGGTGAGGCGGCTGATCGCCGCCCAGTTCCCGCGGTGGAAGGGCCTGCCGCTGGCCCCGGTCGGGTTCACGGCCACCGACAACGCGATGTTCCGGCTCGGCCCCGAGCTCGCCGTCCGCCTGCCCCGGGCCGCCTGGGCCGCCGGGAACCTCGGGCGCGAGCAGTACTGGCTCCCCCGCCTCGCCCGGCACCTGCCGGTGCCCGTCCCCGCGCCGGTCGGGCAGGGCCGGCCGACCGTCGGCTACCCCTGGAGCTGGTCGGTGCTGCGCTGGCTGGACGGCGCCAACCCGGTCACCGGGTCGATCGCCAACCCCATCCAACTCGCCCACGACCTCGCCGACTTCATCGGTGCGCTGCGCTCCGTCGAACCCGGCCCGGACGCCCCGGCCGCGCTGCGCGCCGGCCCGCTGGCCGGCCGCGACGCCGCCACCCGCGCCGCCATCGGACGGCTGCGCGGGGTGATCGACACCGAGACGGCGACCGCCCTGTGGGAGAAGGCGCTGCGGCTGCCCGAGCACACCGGGCCGGCCGTCTGGGTGCACGGCGACCTCACCCCCGGCAACCTCCTGGTCAGCGGCCAACGCCTGAGCGCCGTCCTGGACTTCGGCCTGCTGGGCGTCGGCGACCCGACCGTCGACCTGCTGCCCGCCTGGAGCCTGCTGCCGGCCGGCGCCCGCCCGGCCTTCCGCGGCTCGCTGGCCGTCGACGACGCCACCTGGGAGCGCGGCCGCGCCTGGGCGCTGTCCATCGCCCTCGTCCAGCTGCCCTACTACCGCACCACCAACCCGCCGCTGGCCGCCAACGCCCGGCACGTCGTCCGGGAGATCCTGACGGACCGCAGCGTCTGAACGGGTCGCCCCCCTGCGCGGCGGAACTCCGGAACGTCAGACGTAGCGCGTCGGCTCGGCGGCCCCCGGCGGCAGCGGGGTGCGGGCCGCCTCCGACTGCCAGGCGCCGGCCAGCTCCGCCGGGAAGCGGCGGCCGCTGCGGGTCAGCACCAGCCCGGGCGTCAACTCGGCCTCGTCGCCCGGGCGGAACGGCCGGTCGGCGCCCGGCGGCAGCCGCTCCCACGGCCCCAGGTGGCCGCGCCGCCCGGCCACCCTCAGCCGGCTGCCGTACGTACTGGTGTCCCGCACCGTCACCGCGCCGCCGCGCACCGACACCACCAGGTGCCGGCGGCTCACCAGCGCCGCCCGCTCGGGCGGCAGCAGTCCGAGCAGCGCGATGCCGTCCTCCGCCGCCCCGGGTGCCCGGCCCACCGCCGTCCGCGACCCCTCGTCCAGCGTGTACCGGGCCACGCAGGCCCCGTCCAGCACCACCTTGACCTGCGCGGTACCGGGGCGGGCCCCGTCGTCGAGCAGTGGCGTGCCGTGCAGCTCGCAGGTGGGCACGCCCCGGCGCATCCGGGGCAGCATCACGCGCCCGCCGTGGCGCACGCTGTACAGGCCGCACCGGTCGTCCGGGCAACGCCAGGCCCGCCCGACCACCTCGACCAGCGGCTGGCGGGCGGCCGTCAGCAGGCCCTGCTTCTTGAGCGCCGACAGCTCCATCTTCTTGGAGATCTCCGCGCCGGTCCGGTACCCCATGTCCAGCGGCACCAGCCGGATCGCGCCGCGCCCGGCGGCCTCCGGGCGCAGGAACTGCCAGGTGTTGCCCTGGATCCAGGGGTGCTCGATCCGGTGGTCGTCGTAGTGGTCGGCGGTGACCACCTGGATCCCGGTCATGCCGGCGATCTCCAGCACCCGCTCGTCGGCGTCCGGCACCTCCTCCACCAGCCCCTCGGCCACCCACCGCGCCAGCGTCCGGCCGTCCTCCGGGTCCTCGAACTCCCGCCGCCCGCCCAGCAGGCTGCGGTCCGCCACGCAGTAGACCGCCACGTCCCGGTCCCCGGTCAGCCGCACCAGCGCGTCCACCACCAGCGCCAACCGGTGCAGCGACCGCGCGGCGGAGCCGCCGAAGTCCGTCCGCCGGACGACGTTGGAGAGTTCGACCAGGTAGTCCGCCCGGTCCGCGGACGTGGCGAGGTTGCGGTCGAGGGCGCGGTCGGGGCGGTGCTCCATGGGGGCCTCCGTGCGGTCGGACGTGCACGGGCCGCCCCGGACGAACCGTCGACGCCCCGTCACTACGGTTCCATCATGACCCAGGGCCTCCGGCCCCGGCGAGCAACAGCCCTGTCGCCCGGTCCGACGCCCCGCGGATCTGCGGAAGGCTCATCGCCCCGGCCCCTTCTCCTTCCGTCTCGCCTGGCGATTGCAGCGGAACTGCCGGTCGATCTGCTCGGCCGTGCGCGGTCCCTTGCGCGTCCAGTACTGGTCGGGTGCCCGGACCTCCGCCGCCGCGTTCGCCGTGTCGGCCACCCCTGACGCATCGGCAAGAGCGGAGCGGTACCCGACTTCCAGGAGCCTCGGCAGGACCGGCGCCTCCTCGTGGACCGTCCGCTCGGCGAAGTCCTCCGGCACCCAGCCCGGGCCCCCGGACGCCGACGTGCCCAGGACCACGACCCTCCCGGCCGCCGCGGCGGGCGAGATCGGCGCCGCCGCGTCGAACAACTCCCGCCGCTTGCGCGTCACGTCGGCACCCCGCACACCGGTGAGCGACTCGCCCGGGCAGCGCGGGATCAGCACCTCGACCCGCCCTTCGGTGACCCGGAAGCCGAGGTGGGGCGGCTCCGGGTCCAACATGAAGCAGCCGTTCAACGACAAGGCGCCGATCACGCCGGGACAGCCCGACGGGGTACGCCTCAAGAGCACGGACTCCCCTCCCCCGTTCGCACTTCGCCCGGCACTCCCCCGGGTCCCGAAGTACCGCCGCGGCGGCCGGGCCGGGAGGGCGGTGAACGGGGCCAGTAGGGTGCGAACATGACACGCCATCTGGAATTCGAGGGGCCCTACAACTTCCGTGATCTGGGCGGCTATCCCGCCACGGGCGGGCGGGCGGTCCGCTGGGGCCTGGTCTACCGCTCCTCCTCGCTCGGCAGGCTCGCCTCGCCCGCCGACCTCGAACGGTTCCGGGCGCTGGACATCGGCACCGTGATCGACCTGCGCTACCCCTGGGAGATCGACCGCAGGGGGCGGATACCGGAGCTGGACGGCGTCGCGTACCACAACCTGTCGATCGAGCACCGGCCCTACGACCAGGCCGAGATCGACCCGGGGCTCGACCCGTGGCGGTACCTGGCGGACCGGTTCGCCGAGGTGGCCGAGGACGGCGCGGCGGAGATCCGCGCCGTCCTGGAGCTGATCGCCGGGGCCGAGCGGCCGGTGGTGTTCCACTGCGCCGCCGGCAAGGACCGCACCGGGCTGATCGCCGCCCTGCTGCTCACCCTGCTCGGCGTCGGCGAGGACGACGTGGCCGCCGACTTCGCGCTCACCGAGCTGGTCACCGCCCGGCTGGTGGACGACTGGCGCGCCGCCAACCCGGGGCGCACGCTGCGCTGGCCCGCCTTCGGGCGCGCGCCGGAGGAGGTGATCCGGCTCGCGCTCGCGGATCTGGTGGCCGCCCACGGCTCGGTGCACGCCTATGCCACCGGCAAGGTCGGGCTCGACGAGGCGCTGATCGGCCGGCTGCGGTCCCGGCTGCTCACGGCGTAGCCCGGCCATGACGAGAACCAGCCAGAGCCCCATCGGAACGACAATCGCATGAAAAAGATATCGATCAGTCAGTAGATCAGAACTGGGCGGGGCTGATCGACATTCGACCGGAAAAGCCGTAGCACGATATTTTCCGGCGAATGTCGATCAGCCCCTTGCCAACCCCCGGACAGCAAGCCTCACCAGGCCGAATGGCCGAAAAAAATAGTGCTGAGCACCTGTTCGTGCACGCTAAGGTCATTTCCGCGGCGGCTCGGCCGATCGGGTGACCGCGACCGTTCGGGTCGGACCTCCGCTCGTTTCCTTTTGCCTGCATGACCCCGCCCCGTACGGCGGTGTCACCGAAACGATCGGACGGAACATGCACGCAAAGAACCGCGCCGGCCGACTCCCCCGCACTGACCGACCCCACCGCACCAATCGCCCACTCGTCCGAGGCGTCCTGGTCGCCGCCGCGCTACTCGGCTTCTCGGGCGCCGGCCCGGCCCTCGCCGAAGGCTCCTGGACGTCCTACATCAGCAAATGGGGGCCCGGGTCGGAGTCCCGCCGCTGGGCCGACAGCGACCGCGACGACATCGCCACCACCGTCACCTTCCAGGGCTGCGACACCGGCAACCACGACTTCAAGGACGCCGACCTCCAGCTCTACAAGGACGTCTTCGGCCCCGACAAGGCCTACGGCCACCGGACCAACCACTGCGACACCTCCGGCTGGGGCGACCAGAGCTCCGGCAACTACTACTTCATGCTCGAAGGCGTCCGCAGCGACGCCACGCTCTGGGTGGACACCGTCACCACCCGGTACTGACCCCCTCCGCCACCGCACGCCCCCGCCCCGGCCGTGGTTCCGGCGGACTCCCCCGGTCCGCCGGCGCCCCCGCACCCCTTCCGAGCGAAATGCGTCGACCCCGCCATGGCCCTTGAGTTCCACCGCATCGACTTCCAGTACAGCCGGAAGACGCCCCTGTTCACCGGTCTCGATCTGCGGATCGACCATCCGGCCACCGTCCTGCTCGGCCCCAACGGCGCCGGCAAGTCCACCCTCATGGCGCTCGCCGCCTCCCAGCTGAGCCCGCGCCGGGGCCTGGTCACCTGGCGCGGCGTCAACCCGGCGACGGGCGGCGGCGACCGGGCCGCCTACCGGCGCGCGGTGGCCTGGCTGCCGCAGCAGATCACCCCCGTCCCCGGCCTCAACGTGCGCGAACAGGTCGCGTACTGCGGCTGGTTGAAGGGCATGTCGCGCACCGCCGCCTGGCAGGCCTCGGCCGCCGCGCTGGCCCGGGTCGGCCTCTCCGGACTGGCCGACCGGGCCGGCCACCAGCTCTCCGGCGGCCAGCTGCGCCGGATGGGCATCGCCGGCTGCCTCGCCCACCACAGCGAGCTGATCCTGATGGACGAGCCCACGGCCGGGCTCGACCCCACCCAGCGCGCGGTGTTCCGCTCCCTGGTCGAGGAGTTGGCGGACGAGGTGAGCATCGTGGTCTCCACCCACCAGACGGAGGACCTCGCCGGGACCTACCGGCGCGTGGTGGTGCTGGACCACGGCCGGGTCCGGTTCCAGGGCGCCACCGAGGAGTTCCAGGCCCTGGCGGTCGGCGACCTGGTCCCCGGCGACGGCACCGGCACCGGCATCGGCACCGGCCTCGGTACCGACAGCGGCCTCGGTACCGACAGCGGCACGCCGAGCGCCGAGGCCGCGTACGCCCGCCTGATCGAACGGGAGACCTGACCATGCTGCTGCGCACCCTGCTCCGCATCTCGGCCGGCACCCGGACCCTGCCCTTCCTGCTCGGCTTCGTGCTGGTCGCGCTCGGCGACGAGCTGACCGACTGGGTCACCCCGGCCTACGGGCTCGCCGCCGCCGGACACGCCGGCCTCGCGTTGCCCTTCGCCTGCGCGGCCTGCGCGGCCTGCGGCGCGTGGGAGGGCGGACGGCTGCACCGGGGTGAGGTGTTCGACCGCTCGCCGGTCCGCTCCGCCCTGGCCATCACCGCCCCCGCGCTGCTGCCGGTCGCCGTGATGGGCGGGCTCGGCATGGCCGCCGCGCTCGGCACCGCCGCGGTGGCCGCCGGCACCGCCAACGGCGTCCAGCAGCCCGGCCCGCTCGCCGTCTGGGCCGGACTGCTGCTCGCCGGCACCCTGGTCGGCTCGATCGCCGGACGGGTGCTGGCGCCGGTGGTCGCCGTCCCGCTCGCGCTGGTCAGCAGCTTCGTGCTGACCGCCTACCCCGCCGCGTTCGCCACCTACTGGCCGAGGCACCTGGTCGGCGGCGGACTGTCCGACTGCTGCGCCGTGGACCACGTGCTGGACGGGCGGGCGGTGGCGGCCTCGCTGGCCTTCTCCGGCGCGGTCTGCGCGGCCGCCGTGCTGCTGATCCGCGCGCGCGGCACCCCGCTCGCCGTCGCCGCCGCGCTCGCGGTCACGGCGGGCGGCGTCGCGCTGGGCGGCTGGACCGCCCGCGACCTCGGGCCCGAACCGGTGCGCGCCCGGCCCGCCGCCGCCCTGGTCTGCGACAGCGGACGACCGCGCGTCTGCCTCTGGCCGGAACTCGGCGGCGCCCGCTCGGCCATGGTGCGCGCCGAGGTCCGGCGGGTCACCGGCTCCCTGGCCGGGCACGGCATCGCCGTCCCGGAGACGTTCACCATGGCCGCCCGGCCCGGACCGGGCGAGGCCAAGCTCGGCGTCCCGGCCGACGCCCGGGCCCGGGACGTCGCACCCGCCGTGGTCGGCGGCCTGCTCCCGCGCACCCCGGACTGCGCCCTGCGCGGCGACCCCTACCCGGCCGCGGCCGCCCTCGGCACGGCCACGGCCTGGCTCACCGCCCGCGCGGGCCCGGACGGCACCACCGCGCCGGCGTCCGGCGTCGGCGGCCGCTTCACCGAGGCCGACGCCGCCCGCGCCGACGAGCTGCTCCGGCTCCCCGACCGGGACCAGCTCACCTGGTACCACGCCACCGCGGCGGCCCTGACGGACTGCGGCACCCCGCCCCCGCCGCTCCCGCACACCGGGACGGCCGCCGGAGGAGGCGCGCCGTGATCTGGTGGTGCAAGGCACGGGCGGTACCGCTGCTCGCGGCCGTGCTCGCCGCGACCTTCGCCGCCGGCCTGCTGTTCGGTGACGGCGAGCTGCCGGTGCCGGCGCTGCACGGGCAGGCCGGGCACTTCCTGCTCGCGCACGTGATCACCCTGCTCCCCGCGGTGTTCCTGCTGCATGGGCTGGGCCGGGGCGACCTGCGGACCGAAACGGTCGCCGGGCGGTTCCTGCGCGGCCTGGACGCCGGGCTCGCGCTCGCCCTCGCGGCCGCCGGGACGACGTGCGGCGGCCTCGCGTACGCCGCCGGCCAGGGGGCGCTCGCCCTGGTCCTGGCCCGCAACACCGCCGGCTACCTCGGCCTCGCGCTGCTGTTCCACCCCCTGGTCGGCCACCGCCCGGCCGCCGCCGCGCTGGCCGCCGTCCCGCTGCTCTGCTCGGCGGCCGGCTGGTACCCGGACGGCCGTCCGCGGCCGTGGGCCTGGCCGCTCCATCCGGCCGGCTCCGCGACCGCGCTCGCCGCCGTCGGCCTGCTGCTGCTCACCGGCACGGCCTGCGCCCTGCTCCGCCGGCCCCCGCCCGCGGCACTGCGGATCCTGGCCGGGTAGGCACCGGCGCACGGGCGCGGGCGCACGGGCTCCGACGCACGGGCACCAGCGTTACGGGCGCGGGCTCAGCGCCGCCGGGGCCTGCCCGAACGGGCACCGTTCCGGCCGCCGCCCTGGGGCCCGCGGGGCGCGCGCGGGCCGCGGCCGCCGGGGCCCGGGGCAACGGCGGCGGCCGTCTCCGGCCAGTGGGCGGGACGCTCCAGCGCCGCCGGGAGGCGGGTGCCGGCGTCACCGCGGGCCGCGTTGAGCTGCGCCTGGGTGAGGAACAGCGCCTCGGTGAGGTCGGCACCCGCCAGATCGGCGTCCCGCAGGTCAGCGCCGACCAGGTCGGCGAGCCGCAGGTCCGCCCCGGCCAGGTCCGCCGCGACCAGCAGCGCGCCCCGCAGGTTGGCCCCGCGCAGGTCGGCCCCGCGCAGCCGGGCGCCGAACAGGTCCGCACCCCGGTGCTCACGGCGGCGCGGCACAGCGGCCCGGACCAGCTCGCTCGCCCTGAGCAGCAGCTCGGCCACCGCCTGCCGGTGCGCCGGCACGTCGACCGCCAGGACCTCCTCCGGCGTGCCGCCGGCCAGCCGCTCGGTCTCCTCCAAGGCCCGGCGCAGTTCCTCGTGCACGGGGCGGGCGGGTTCGAAGGTGAGCGCCTCGGCGAGGTACCAGAGCAGCTCGTGCAGCTGCCGCACCACCGGGAACACCTCGAACATCGTCCCGGCGCTCTCCGGCTCCTCCCGCCAGCTGCGCCCGCCGAAGGTGACCTGGGAGACGTGCTGGCCGGCCCCGAAGCAGTCGTACACCGTGCAGCCCGGGAAGCCGCTGTCCCGCAGCCGCTCGTGGATGCCGCAGGTGAAGTCCGTCTTCAGGTTGCGGCACGGGCTGCCGGCGGCCTTGTTCACCGCGAAGTCGGTACCGGCGGCGAACGGCAGCGCGACGCAGCACAGCCCGAAGCAGCTCCCGCAGTCGGAGACGAGGTTGAGGCTCGGGACGCTCACGATGCTGTTGTTCCTCCGGTAGCGGTTCGGTGCGACGGTGCAGGCGCAGCTGTAGAGCGTACCGACAGCCCCCGAGCGGCCGTCGGTTAGTGTGGTCGGCCGAGCACGAGCAGGACCCCGGCACGCGCAGCACAGCACGCACAGCACAACACAGCACCAGCGGAGGAACCAAGGCATGTCCCGGCACGACGTGGCGCCGTACCCGGACACCGAGGGCACCGCGCGGCCCGCCGCCGGGCAGCCGCCCGCCCTCCGCCTCCCGCCCCGCGCCCGCACCGTCGCGTTCACCCTGCTCTGCTTCGCGGTCTGCCTGGCGATCGGCGCCCAGCAGTGGACCACCCTCCAGCTCGGCGGCTTCGACCTCGGCATCTTCGACCAGGGCGTACGCGGCTACGCCCACTTCGGCCTGCCGGTGTCGACGCTGAAGAGCCACCACCACGAGTTCCCGCCCGGCTTCTCGCTGCTCGGCGACCACTTCTCGCCGGTGATCGCCCTGATGGCACCGCTCTACTGGCTCTGGGACGACCCGCGCTCGCTGCTCCTCGGCCAGGCGCTCTGCTTCGCCGCCGGCGTGCCGCTGATCCGCCGGATCACCGACCGCTGCTTCGCCGACGCCGGCCCCCGCACCGCCCGCCGCGCCGCCGACCTGGCCGCCCTCGCCTACGGACTGGGCTGGCCACTGCTGGTCGCCTCGCGCGGCGGGTTCCACGAGGTGGCGTTCGCCGTCCCGCTCACCCTGCTGATGCTGGAGCGCGGAATGGCCCGGCAGTACTGGGCGGCCGCGCTGGCCGGCCTGCTGCTGTGCTGCACCAAGGAGGACATGGGCCTGGCGGTCGGCGCCTACGGTCTGGTGCTGCTGCTGCGGGCGCGCCGGGAGCCGGACGCCGGCCGGCGCCGGCCGGCCGTCCGCTGGGGCGTGGGCCTGCTGCTCGGCGGCCCGCTCGCCTCGGCGGTGGCGATCGCGAAGCTGATCCCGGCGATGGGCGGGGTGCCGGGCTACTACTGGAACTACCAGGCGCTCGGTGAGGACGGCGGCTCGGCGGTCGCCAACGTGCTGGCCGACCCGACCCTGCTGGTCTCGGCGCTCTTCGACGCCCCGCTGAAGCCACTGCTGCTGCTCTGGATCTTCGGCACCCTGTTCCTCCTCCCGCTGCGCTCCGCGACCGTGCTGCTGGCCGTCCCGCTGCTGGCCGAGCGGGTGCTCTCCAGCAATCCGAACCACTGGTCGGTCGCCCGGCACTACGACGCCTTCCTCTGGCCGATCCTGCTGGTCGCCGCGGTGGAGGTGCTGGGCCGCTGCCACGACCGCGCGCCGACCCGGCGGCTCGGCGTGGCGGCGGCCGCCCTGACCGTGGCGGCCGCGCTGCCGCTCGGGGTGGCGAACCTGTTCGTCCCGGCCTACTGGCAGCCGAAGGCGAGCGAGGCGGCCCTGCTGCGCGGTGCGGAGCTGATCCCGGACGGCGCCTCCGTCGAGGCCGACAACCAGGCGGCGCCGCGGCTGACCGCCCGCGCCGACGTGGTGCTGGTCGACGAGACGCCGCGCGGGCGCGCGTACGTGCTGATCCGCGCGGACAAGCGGTCCTTCCCGTTCCGCACCGACCGGGAGCAGGCGGCCCGGATCGAGCTGCTGCTGGCGCACGGGTACCGGACGGTCTGGTCGGAGGACGGGGTGTACCTGCTGCACCGGGAGGGCACCGAGCCGGTCCCGGGCGAGCACGTGCCCGGCCCGGACGCCACTCCGTACCAGGACGCGGTGCCGTCGGACGTCGGCCACAACCTGTTCCGTGGCTGACCGCCCCCGGTTCCCCGGGCCGGCCCCTCAGCCCTGGTACGGCAGCAGTTCCGCGCGCTTGGCCGGCCGGCCGTCCCCGGAGGAGCGCCCGGTGAGACGGCGGCCGATCCACGGGCCCAGGTGGGTACGGGCCCAGCGGGCGTCGGCGGCCAGCTTCTCGCCGCGCCCGGGCGGGGCGGCGGTCGGCAGCGGGGCGCGCCAGTCGAAGCCGGCGGGGCGGCCGAGCGCTTCCAGGACGGCCTCGGCGACCCGGCGGTGTCCCTCGGGCGAAAGGTGCAGCCGGTCCTCCGCCCAGAGCCGGCGGTCGTCGAAGCAGGGCGCGGAGAAGAGGTCGACCACGGCGATGCCCGGGTCCTGGGCGAGCTCGTGCACGAAGGCCTTCATCCGCAGGATCGCCGGGAGCAGCCGGGCGGAGCCGGCCATCCGGCGGGTCGGGTCCGTACTGGTGAACATGACCACGGTGGCGCCGGTGGCGCGCAGCCGGGTGGCGGAGGCGCCGAGGAGTTCCTCGACCCGGGCGACGTCGCAGCGCGGCCGCAGCACGTCGTTGAGCCCGCCGGCCAGGGTGACCAGCTCGGCGCCCATGGCGGCGGCGGTCTCCAGCTGCTCGTCGTGGATCTGGCCGATGAGCTTGCCGCGGACGGCGAGGTTGGCGTACCGGAAGCCGCCGGCCGGGTGGTCGGCGGCGAGCCGGGCGGCGACGCGGTCGGCCCAGCCCCGGAAGTGGCCGTCGGGCAGGCACTTCCTCTATCTACACTCTACCCATCCGAGCAGCACCTAACCCCCTGGGGGCATGGCTTCACAGGTCAGGGGCCGGTCCTGGTCCCGGGCCCGCGGCCCGTCCGCCGGCCCGGCGGGCGGGCGCACGAGGTGGCGGGAAGCTTTGGGCGGGGTCCTGCCGGTGGTGGGGTCGGGCATGGCCGGGGGGCCGTAAGCTGTTGCGACTCGGTCAGGGCTCTTTGGGCCTGACCGCAATGTGGCCGAGTGGCCCCCCGGTCTTGCCCGACGCGGGCCCCGCCAGCGGTGGGTGCGTAAAGCTTCCCGCCACCGACCGCAACCAGAGCGCGGCAGCACTGGACGGGGCTTTGACCTCCGGTTGCCTCGCGAACGGCAAGAGACCCCACTGCGGTGACTGCGGTGGGGTCTCTCTCGGTGAGCGCCTGGGGCGCGACATCAGACGGCGCCGAACTCGCCATCCTGGATTCCAGCGACGAACGCTCGCCAGGCCTCGGCCGGGAAAACCAGCGTGGGACCGGCGGGATCCTTCGAGTCGCGGACCGGGACGACGCCGGGAAGGCTGTCCGACACCTCGATGCACTCGCCGCCGTTGCTGCTGTAAGAGGACTTGAACCAGTCAATGTTGGTTGAAATCAACAGAGTTCCTTCCATTGCTCGCGGATCACCGCGAGTGAGTCAGCTTGCGAGAGTGCGCGGCCTTGGAGCTGATAGTAGGCCGTGAGCATCGGCAGTACTGCCTCGGTGTCCTGTTCGAGGTGCCCCTTTTGCGAGCTCTCGGCGTAGGACATCAGCGACCGGTCCCGCATGGTCAAGATGTAGACGGGTAGGTCGAATGGTCGACGCTCGCCGAGATCGTACGGGGCAATCTGGAGCAGGTTGTTCGGTCCGCTAGCGAACGCGATGAGATGTTCCAGTTGGGCCGCCATAACAGCATGCCCACCCACCGGGCGCCGGATGCAGCTCTCATCCAACACCGCATGGACAAGGGGCGGTGGCGTTCGCCGAACACTTGCCTGCCTGCCTATGAGCACTCGCACGCGCTTCTGCGCGTGATCCGGTGTGATGCTGCCGCGTTCGACAGCTCCCCCTGCGATAGCAGTTGCGTACTCGGTCGTCTGTAGCAACCCAGGCACGATGCCGAGTGTGAACAGCCGCAGCTCCACCGCTCGTCGCTCGTGTTCAACGTACTGTGCGAACCCGGCGAGTAGAGCCGAGTGCTTGACGTCACTGGCCCGCTGCCGGAACACCGCCTCCTCGGATGTGTCAAAGACTCTGTCAAGCGTGGCCGCGATCCGGGCGGTTGGCTTCCTCCGGCCATTTTCAAGAGCTGAGATGTGGCCCGGTGTGCATCCAACCAGTCCAGCTAGGTGCTCCTGTGTCCACCCCCGCTGCTCGCGTGACGTGCGGAGGAACGCGCCGAAGCCAGCAGCGGGTGACGCCTCGGGATCAAGTTCGTTCAGGTTCATGCGAGTTAGTCCTACTAATCAGTCAGACTTGGCACGTTGAACATGTCTCGGACTCTACGCCACAGTGAGTGCCCCCGGTAGCGAACTGACTACGGAAGGGAGCAGCAGTTATGGCTGCACAGCCGAGGGAGCCGGCCAGACGACGTACGGCCTACATCCCGTACGTGGGTGAGCTTGTGCGCGACATGGACACCGGCAAGACGGGTGCCTACATGGGCACCGAACGGAAACGTGTCTACCTGCGTCGCCCCGAGGGCGGGGTCGAGTGGACGGTCAAGCCCCTTCAGATCGAGCCGGTCAACCCGCAGTCGACGACGAACGCGGCGTGACCGCCGAACTCGGCCCGGTGCCGAAGGTCGGGTGGACTGTCGGTCGGTGCGTCTGTCACGGCCGCAAGACCGACATCGCCCCCGGTGCCGTGTACGAGGGGCGGACGCTCGCGCTCTGCATCGTCACGTTCGAGCGGATCGCCCGCCGGTTGCATCAGGCCCAGCTTCGGGCCTCCTTGGCCACCTGTACGAACAGCCTCATGACGTAGCCCGGAGAAGAGTGATGACCGAGACCACCCCGGCCGAGCCGCCGCCCGCCTCCGAGCCGGCCCCCGCCCCGACCCCCGAGCCGGCTCCGCCCGCCGACCCCCCGCCGAGGGCCGGGTTCCACAGCAGCTAGTCCACGACTCCCGCCCGTACCGACTCGACGACCGGTGCGAGGACGGGCACCAGCCCCACGCACCCCGGCGGAGAGCGTGGGGCGCCGTCCGGCACGTCACTTGGTGAGGTGGCAGTCAACTGCCGGGCAACACCCCGCCCTATCAGGGAGAGGCGGGGAAGCTCCGTCCATCCCGGTCCCCACGGCGGGACAGGCGGAGCCACCCGCTCCCGGAGGAGGCTCACGCGGAGTGCATCCTCCGGGTCACTGCTCGCGGACATGAGTCGTGTCTGTCCGTGAGTGCCGCCCGCCCCGGCTTTCGCCGAAGATCGGCCGGGGCGGGCCCCAATCTCCGTGCCCACCAACTGGGGTTGGTGCCGGGCACGGACCGCCCGTCCGCTGCGTCTCGGAAAGCGCGGCGGAGGCATCCATCCCCCCGATCGGCCCGCCCCCGGAAACGCTGCCCGTTCCTCGGGGCGGGCCCCCTCACCCCCTCGGAGTCCCGTCGTGGAACACCCCCACCGCCGGCTCGGCGCGCAAGTCCTCATCCTCAACCGGACCGGCCAGTCCGTTCTGTTGGTCCGTACGACCTACCGCACGGACATGATCCTGCCCGGTGGCGGCGTCGAGCCCGGGGAATCCGTGGCGGATGCCGCGCGCCGAGAAGTTCGCGAGGAACTGGGGCTGAACCTGGTGATCACGCACGCGCTGATCGTCGACCAGGTCCCGGCCAACCCCAGCAAGGATTCCCCCGAGGGCTTGAACGTCGTGTGCGACGGAGGATCGCTCACCGACGCCGTGCCGTCGCCGCCGATCGAAGCCGCGGGGGAGATCCGCGCCGTGGAATGGGTGCCGGTCGACAAGCTGTCCGACTACTGCGAACCGTTCATGGAACGCCGAATCCGAGCTGCCATGGCCGCGTACTTGCACGGCACGCGGATCCCGCTCCTCTACTGGGGCGAGCCGGCGGCCGCGTAGCACCCACGAACCCCCGCTCTGGCGGACGCCGGGAAGGAAACGCTCCGCCAGGGCGGGCCACCAGAAGGAAGAGCGGGCATGCCGGTACCTCGGCTGCGGTACGTCGAACCGACCGTTCCGGACGCGTTCGAGAGTTCGGAAAGCGGTTTCTGGGGGCGGGACGTCGAAGAGCGCGAGAGCACGTGCCAGTGCCCATGGCGGGCATATCGCGGGTGCGTGGATGACCTCGGACTTCCGCCTCGGTTTGAACTGTACGTACACCACGACGGACGCCAGGGCGTGTTCGTCCTGCGCAAGCTCAGGATCGACCCGACCACGATGGTCGTGATGCAGACCGCCGTCACGTTCGAACACATCGGCCTCACCGGGGAGCGCATCCGGTGGTCGCTGAAGTGTGCGGTCGATCCCACTACCTAGACTCCCGCCCCTGAGCTGCTGCTATGGCTGCCAGTCCCGGGGCGGGTCCGCAAGTCGCAACTACCTGAAGGGAGATCAGCAATGAGTACCGCTCAGGAAGCGCCCGCCGTGGCGGATGCGCGGAGCCTCATCACCGGTGCGGAGTTCGCCGGTGTCGCGGCGACGGTGCAGCGCAACAACCCCGGCATGGCGCTCGACATGGCCGAGCGCATCACGACTGAAGCGCTCAAGTTCGTCGCGGCGTGCGCGGCCTCGCCGAGGTCCAGCCTCAAGCCGTCCCGGACCGTGGATGAGGGCTGGCACGCCCTGATCCTGCACACGGTTCCCTACGCCCGGCTGTGCAAGAAGCTGGGACTGTTCGTCCACCACACCCCCGAGCCGCCGGACACGACCCGCCACGACCCCGACGCGCTCAACCGCACCATGGCCGCGATCACCGCCGCCGGGTACGACGTCGACGTGGCCCTGTGGAAGCCGCCGACGGACCGCAGTATCCCGGTGGCGGCCGAGTGCGAGCACACCGAGGAACCCAAGGGGTGCTCCTTCGACTGCGGGAGCAGCGGGCCGAACGCGGCCTAGCAACCGCCGGTAGCCGGCATGGCAGAACTCACGTTGCCCCGTGCCGGGTAAGCGAGTTCTGCCATGCTGGGCCAATGAGGGTCAGTGATCTGCCGCCGGACACACCGGAATTCGTCAAGTCGCATGTCCACGCGATGTGCGAACTAGCTGCCGGGCGTGTGACGGTCGACAGGCTCATCCACGTTCCCTGGCCGGAGGGTAGCGAACGGTACGACCGACTGGTCGGCACTCCGCCGGGATCCCGAACGTGCTGGTGCCGGTTGCCGCTGGAGGGCCCCGTGCCGAGGAAGCGGCATCACCGGTTCCCGACGCCGGGTGACGGTTGGACGCTGGATTCGCTAAGTGGGGTTAGCTGACACGCACCCAAGGCGCCCCCGATAGGCTGATCACCGGGTGCGCTGCAACCTGGGACTTCGATCCCCCGCCTACCTGCGCCCCACTTCGGCCCCGCCCCGCTGGGAAACTCCGGCAGGGTGGGGCCTACTGCTCTGTGGCCGCGTCGTCGGGTCCCATCACATACGTGCCCCGGCTTGGGACCGTGTGGACCAAGCCGCCCTCGCGGAGCACGCGCAAGGCAGACCGAACAGTGTCCCTGGCAACGCCGAACCGGTCCGACAGGGCTTTTTCGGATGGGACCGCACTTCCCGGAGCGAGCGTGCCTGCCTTGATCTCGGCGGCGAGGATCGCTGCCACCTGCCGAAATGGGGGCTCGACTCCCCGGGGATCGATCTCGCGTGCTGCCATGCGCCGAAGCCTAGACAATGCGGTCGACCTATACCGGCCCCTACAGACCTAGACCGACCTAGACCGGCTGGCGTACTGTCGAACATGAGAGAACCCCCGGCCGCCGATTAGGCCCGGCGCCGGGGGTCCACGCCGAATGCTTATAGGGAGCACTCGACATGTCTGACTCTACCTTCTGGGCTTGGTGCGTCGGCGCCGCCAGCTGCCTGGTCGCAGCCGCCGTCCTCGCGCTGTGGCTCACCGCCGATGCCACCCCCAAGGGACGTCACCGGGTGGCCGGGGACTCGATCCGGATCAGCCTGGACGGACTCCGGGCCCCCGCGTACCACTACCGCCCGGCGGTCCCGGCTCACGCCGAACCGAACCCTCGCTCCACCGCGCTGCCCGCGACGATCTCCGTGCCGTCCCTCAGCCCCACCCGACAGGAAATCGAAGCGTCGGTGATCGAGCGGGAGCGGCGTGCCGCCCTTGTTCCTGAGGCGGTCGAGCCGGGGCTCATCACGCCGCCGATCCCCTGGATCGAGCCGGAGTTCGTCAACGTGGTGCCTCTATGGGAGCGGGAGGAAGAACGCCGTCGGGCTGAGCGACGGCGCGCCCTCGTGGCGGCGTCCAAGGGACTGCCCGACCCCGGTTACTCGTATGAGGGAGCGCACATCTTCGCTGGAGCGGTGGCGTGATGGCTCCGGCGACCACGCGAAAGCCGGTGTGCGGCGCTCGGCGCCCCGGCTGCGAGTCTCCGTGCGACCTCGCTCCGTTCCACGGGGGCGGCCACGTGAACGCGCTCGGGGAAGGATGGCCCCGCGTCGGTCCGGTCTTCTGCAGTCGGTGCGGGAGGGAAGCCGTGAGCCCGGTCATGGTCGGGCATCAGGAAGCAGGGACCGGCGCCGGGATCACCACATGGGTGTGCTCGCCGAGTTGCCCGTAGTAGAACCCATCTCGCCCCGCTCGGAACCTCTCCGGGCGGGGCTTTCGGTTGCCTGAGTCCGTGGCAGGAGCGACGGGTAGTGGCTGAGACAGTGGCGGTGATTGGCAACGGCGAGTAACTTTGAGGGTTCGATAGGCCGCTGGGCAGCCCCGTGGGTCTGTGCCTCGGGGCTGTCGCCTGGGTGTTCATCGTATGGCCGTGTTGCTGTCGGTGGGGTGTGGTATCGATTTTCAGACAGCCGATGCCCATCGGCGCGGGGGTGCTCGGACGGGTAACAGGGAGCGGCAGGCATGTCGAACTGGCGTGACGGCGGCGACGAGAGCGGGGATGTCTTTCTCGGCGGCGGGCCGACGGTCGCAGGGGTGGACTATGAGGCCGCTTGGCTGGAGGCCAGGGCGGCGGCGCGCCATCTGAACGCTGTGCTCGCGGCGCTGGGGTTGCAGGGCGATGATCAAGTCAAGGCACAGGCGGGTTGGTCGGACGACGGTCACGGCGTGGTGTTCTTGAGAGGAACGCTCTCGGGTGCGCGGAAGCTCGGAGTTGCGCTCGATCGCATGGTGACCCGGGATGGCGCCGGTAACGGCGACGATCCCGATCCTGAGGCGTCGGCCAGTAGTTGATCACCGAGATGGGGCTGCACTTGGCCGGCGGGAGCCTGGCGCCCGGCCGGGACCGGCCGTCAGGCCGCATGCCCGGCCGGGGCGCCATGGGCGACCGGCGGCGCTGTGCGCCGCCTCTTGAGTGAGTGAAGAAAGTATTCGACAGCGACCGGTCGGTGCAGGGCGCGAAGCCGAGGCCAGCTGCAACCCGAGTTCGCCGGGTCGTCATCGAAGGGACTCTCCTGAACTTTCAGGAATTGGGGTAGGGGCAGCGTGTCCCGGGACGCTGTACGTCTACCTGCGCAGGTCCGTGATCACGTAGCGCCCATCGGGTTGGCGTTTGAGGCTCAGTCCCACTGGCGGGAGCGGCTCGGGTACTTGGAACCAACCCGACTCGGTGGTGAAGGTGCAGTGAACGATGGCGCGCAGCTCGACCAAGTCTCCTGTGAGGAGGTTCGGCTCGAAGTTCCCGTTCCTGATTCCGACGGATGTGTAGGTGACCACCGACCAGCCTTGACGGTCGACCAGATCGGTTGGCCAGACCATGTCGTCTGGCACGCAAGCATTCAGCTCGCCGCCAGCGGCGCCCAGTTCGGGCGTCAGATACCTTCGGACCCGGTTCAGGACAGCCGCCCTCCCGGTATCGCCACGGGAGGTGTCGAAGCTGCCCGAGGTTAGGACCCATGCAACCGCGACGGATTCCGCGTCGTACTCGTCGACAGTCAGTGGTGGCGTTGGCAGACTTGGCCGGACTTCCGGAAGGGCCAGTGGCCGGGTCGGGTCGATCCCCGGCTCGATGACGCGGGAGTAGCCGGCTGGAGCGTTGCTGACCGCAGTACCGGGAATCTCCTTCTGATCCTGGTCGAAGCAGGGGTTGCACCGGTCGCGCTCACCGGAACCCTTGCGAAAGATCGTCTGCCAGCCACCCGTCCCGCGTGTCTCCAACTCGGTGCCACGCTGGCCTCGCACCCCGGAAATGTGGAACGGGCGGTTGCCGTCTTTCAGGGTCCAGGTCCGGCGCTTGCCGTCGATGGTGCCCTCGACGGTGAGCACGTAGTCATAGCTGTGCCGGGCCGCGAGCACGGTAAGGTTGAGGATCTCGGGCTTCTGGTTCTCCAGGTAGAGGTACTTGCCGGTGAAGTACGGTGCAAACGACACTGATTCAGTTGCCCCGATCAGCGCGACTGGATTTGGGGAGTCCAAGTCGATACCCATCTCAATCTTACTACCCTCCCCCTCTGCACTGCAGCTAATGATCGTGCCAGGCATAGGATCGCGGGGCTCGCCCACGATAGTCGCCCGCACCTGCTCGATTGCCACGGTGTGACCGTTTCCGACAGTTGAGACAGAGAGCGGTGACGCCCCCACGTCTGTACCGCCCTGAGCATGCGCCCACTTCCGGGTATCGCCGCAGCCTGTAACGGCGGGCGGTTCGGTCGGCTTGACAACCCTGGGAACAACGGCAGATGTGTCACTTTCCTCGCGCTCGGGATCGTAACGGGCGCTGAGTTCCGGCCGCTTGTCGTTCGTTGCGCCCAGTATCCAGTAGGTCACACTGGAGCCCAGCAGCGCTATCGCACATAACGCTGCAATTACCAGCCGTAGCCGAGGCCTCCGACCGCCCATTAGCGAAAGGATGCCACCCATAAAGACGTTGCCATAGATGGTGCTCTGGTTAATTCTATTGTGCGTCTCATGCTGGTCGCCCATTTCACACCATTCCGGCAGATATGCTTCGTTATGCTACATTTCGAAAGATGGCGCCCGGGAGCAATGGAAAAGGCCAGGGGTTACCTCACTATCGGAAAGATCGCCAGCTGGTTTCTTGAGGGTTTGTCAAGCTGCGGATTTGGCGGCTTGCGGGGAGGGCGCTGATCTCGACTCGGATGACTGATGTCGGAGCGGGTAGCGCGGCTATCGCCTGAGTCGGATCCCAGGCCCCGGGCGTGATCCGACCCGATCCGGCATCCCTGGCCACTTTGGCAGCCTGATCACTGTGAGGCATGCGACGCCAGTGCTCGTCGCCGCCGTCGCCCATGATGGCAGGCGCTCAGCTACCGCGCGACAGGCCGGTGGGTGATTGTGAGCTGTGTGGCGTTGGCGGTCATGGTGAGGGTTTCGAGCATGAGGGGGCGGGCGTCGGCCTGGGTTCTGGTGATGCGCTGGGAGACGAGGAGTGGGGTGTTCTCGGGGACGTGGAGGGCTGCTCGTTCGTCGGGGTTGGGCATGCGGGCGCTGACGGCTTCGTGCCATTCGACGGGTCCGTGTGCGGCGGCGAGCGCGGCGTAGGCGTCGGTGTTGAAGATTTCGGGGTGCTGGGCGAGCACGGTGTTGGTGATCTGTTCCATGGGCAGGAGGCCTGAGTAGCGGGCGCGGACTCCGCTGGACTCGTGGATGTAGAGGCGCTGGACGAGGAACGCTGCTTCGCCTTCGTCGTTCTCCAGGGTTGCCGCGGCGCTGGGTTCGAGGCGGACGCGGTAGACGGTGGGCTCCTCCGCGTCGATCCAGCCGGCCGGACAGTGGTACTGGTCGCCGTTGCAGATGACGGTGCGCTCGATGTTGATCGTCGCGTTTTGCTCGGGTTGGGGGCCCCGGACGAACGTTCCGCGTCCCTGCTGGACGTCGAGCAGGCCGTCCGTCCTGAGTTCGGCGACGGCCTGGCGGACGGTGGGGCGGGAGACTCCGTAGAGGGCGGTGAGCTTGTCCTCGGTCGGGATGCGCTCGCCTGGTCGCCACTGGCCCTTGGCGATGGCCTTGCGCATCTCGCGTGCCACCTGCTTGTAGAGGGCTTGGCCCTTCACAACTGCCACTTCTGCCCCTTTGCCGTTGGGTCATTCGTGTCCGCCACGTTCGTTTTCCAACGGACATCCCTGCTGCTCAGCCCGCGTATCACGACCTGAATTCAGCAGTCGTCAGGATGATTGCCCTTGCGTCCGGCGTCAAGTGGGCTCATCATCGACCTCCCGCACAATTCATCATGACGACTGACCTATCTGGGGGTCGTCCGGGAGGGGTGAGTAGGGCATGACCTTGAAGAATCTCCCGTTGGACGCCGGGCGGCTGGGTGTCGCGCTGTGCGTTTCCGTGGAGGCTAAGACCGTTCCCGAAACGGGTGAGGTCAAGGCGGACCGCGACGGGGTTCCGGTGTGGACGGTCGGGGTGGCGGTGCGGCCGGAGGGCCGGCGGACCGCGCTGATCGAGGTGGCGGTGTCGGGTGAGCCCACGGGCGTGATGGTCGGTCAGGTGGTGAACCTGGTGGGCCTGGAGGCGTTCTGGTGGGAGATGAACGGGCGCGCGGGCCTGTCCTACCGGGCGGAGTCGGTGGTCGCGGCCCCGCCCCCGGCCCGGCCGGCCCGGCAGACGGGCGACCCTCGCGCCGCCGCTGGGGGCTCGGAATGAGCGCGGTGCGTCGCACCTGGCGGGACCTGCGGGAGCGGCTGAGCGACCTGGGGGACTTCGCGGAGGAGATGGCGCCGGACATGGACTGGGGGCGGGCCCGCTTCCTCTACGCGATCATCGCGCCGATGGCGGAGGACGCCGCACTGCTGGCCCGGGACCTGGAGGGCGAGCTGTACGCCCTTGCGGCCGAGCACGGGGTGAGCCTGCCCCGGATGGAGCTGGGTGGGGGTGGGCCCGGTGAGTGAGGAACGGTGGCGGGCGCTCGTCGGTCCGGGGCGAGCGAGGAAGGAAGTCCGGCCGGCGGTTCCCGGGATGGCGGACTGGAGCACCCGTGCGTGCGCCTTCCTCCTGGAGGTCTCGATCGCCGGGGGGATCATGACCACCTACACGGCTCTCCTGTACTACGCGCGGCCGCCGCTGGCGCTGCTGCAAGCGGTGGCACTGCTGCTGAGCGTCCACCTGGAGCCGTTCTACCGGTTCCTCTACTGGGCGTTGCCCTTGGCGTTCCTGGTGTGGCAGTGGGCGCTGCGGGGCCGGACGGGCCAGTCGCTCGGTCAGCGCGTGATGCGGATCGTGACGGTCGATGAGGACACCGCGCGCCCGCTGGGCCCGGCCCGCTCCATCGTCCGGAGCCTGCTGCACGTGGTCGACGCGGCGCCCGGGTTCTTCGGGTTCGTCCGGCCGCTGGTGCACCACCGCCGGCAGACGTGGGCCGATCAGATCAGCCGGTCCGTCGTCGTCGACCTCGATGTGATCAACCAAATCGCGGAGGTGAGGAAGTGAGCAAGATCGAGAGCGCGGCCGCGATGGCTGCGGGTGCGTCGGCGCCGCCGGTGGTGTGGGCGGGGGCCGTGCTGGTGGTGGTCGCGCTGCTGCTGGCGGTGGCGTCGCCGGTGCTGCGGCACCGGGCTCCGAACGTGTGGTGGCCGCTGTGCGGGTACCCGGCGGCGGTGCTCCGCTTCTACTGGTCGTGGCGCAGGCTGGCGGATCTTCAAGGGCTGTCGGTGCCCCGGCGCCCCGCGACGGCGCTCCTGGGCAACGTGGTGCTTCAAGGGCGGGCGTTGAGGCCGGTCAAGCCCCGTGCGGGGATGCCGCGTTGGCAGCGTGGCGGGATGACGGTGCGGGTTCGTCTGCACGCGGGCCAGACACCGGAGGTGTACGCGGCGGCGTGTGGATCGATGGCGCACGCGTGGCGGATGTTCGCCGTGCGGGCGGTGTCCGACACCCGGGGAACGGTGTGGTTGGTGGCGAACGCCTGGGATCCGCTGACCATGCCGGCGGAACCGTTCCGGGGGTCGGTGGGGCTGCTGACGGCCGTGGTCGGTGTGTGGGAGGACGGCGGGCGCTGGCTGGTGAACCTGCGACGCGTCCCGCACTGGCTGATCGTCGGGGCCACGCAGTCGGGCAAGTCCACGCTGCTGGCATCGCTGGTGGCTCAGTGGGCCCGTCAGCCGGTGGCGATGGTCGGCATCGATCTCAAGGGCGGCATGGAGCTGTCGCTGTTCGGCCCGCGCCTGACGGCGCTGGCGACCAGCCGCGTTGAGGCCGTGGACCTGCTGGACCTGTTGGTGGAGATCACCATGGGCCGGATGGCGCTGTGCCGCTCGGCGGGGGTGCGCTCGGTGTGGGAACTGCCGGACAAACAACAGCCGGTCCCGGTGATCCTCCTCGTGGATGAGGTCGCCGAGTTGTACCTGACGGCGACCAGCGCCGATAAGGCGGAGGTGTCGCGGGTGGCGACGGCGCTCCTGCGTCTGGGGCAGCTCGGCGCGGCGCTGGGCGTGCACCTGGTCATCGCCGGCCAGCGGTTCGGCTCCGACCTGGGGCCGAGCGCGACGTCCCTGCGGGCGCAGTTGGCGGGGCGGGTGTGCTTCCGGGTCACCGACAAGGGCACGGCGGAGATGACCCTGGGTGACCTGGACGCCGGCGCGGTGGAGACAGTGCAGGCGATCCCGGTCTCCATGCCCGGTGTCGCGGTGGCCCACGGTGCGCCGGACGGTGGCTGGATGCGGGCCCGCTCCTACCGGGTGACCCCGGAGCACGCACGGGAGATCTCGGCGCGCTTCGCTCACCTGACCCCGGCCGTGGGCCAGTTGTACGCCGGGGGTGCCGCGTGAACTTCGCGATCCCGCTGACGGCGTTCCTGTTCGTGATCGTCGTGATGATGGTCCGCTCGCGCGAGCTGAAAATCTGGCAGGTGATCTTGGTGGCGGTGTTCGGGTTCTTCCTGGCCCGCACGAACCTGGCCGATCCGATCGAGGCGGCGGTGCGGTGGTTCGTCACCGGCCTGACGCACTCCGGCGACCCGTCGACCCCTGCCCCCGACGGCCCGGCAATCACCATCGAGCCCGCTGTCCCGCCTGCTGTCCCGCCGGGCGCAGGTATCCCTCCGGCCGCCTGACACCCTGCCTCCCGCTTCCTTGATCGAACTGGAGTTCCCATGGATCGACCACGACCACAGCCGTTCGGGTCCGTGTCGTCCGTCGTCCTCGGTCATGCCGGGTTCTGCCCGGTGTGGCCGGGGCGGCCCGTCTTTCCCTGGAGCCATCCCCCATGAACGGTCTTCTTGGTGACCCTTCAGCCCGGCGCGCCTATCTCGGGCTGGACGAACGGTTGCGTGGTTTGAGTGAGGTGGATCGTGATCTGGTCCGCCTTGGGCAGATGCCGGGCCTGTCCCGGTGGTTGGAACAGGTCGCCGCGACCGGTGGGTGCGCCCGGCCGGTGTACCTGAGGGGCGCATCCGAGACGTTCAGCGTCGTCTCGGGTGAGCTGGTTCGCCGGTACAGCACGGCGGGCGAGCCCGGGGAACGGCTGGCCTTGCGGTGCCGAAATCGGCGGTCTTCGCGGTGCGGGCCGTGCTCGTGGCTGCATCAAGGCGACAGCTGGCACCTGGTGCACGCCGGTCTCGCCGGTGGCAAGGGTGTCCCGGCTGAGGTGCGTTCGCATCCGACGGTGTTCCTGACGTTGACGGCACCGTCCTTCGGCCGGGTCCACCGTACGGGTGGATGCCATCGGGAGCGCCCCGGGGTCTGTGCTCACGGGCGGACGCTGGGCTGCGGGCGGGTCCATCCGGAGGACGGTGGGTTCGTCGGCTCGCCGCTATGTGTCGAGTGCTATGACTACCCCGGGCACGTGCTGTGGAACGCCCACGCGGGTGCCCTGTGGAAGGCCTTCACCGACAACGTCTATCACCACTTGGCGGCTCTGGCCGGGGTGGGCCGGTCGGCGGTGCGGCGTCTGCTGCGGGTGTCGGCGGTCAAGGTCGCGGAGTACCAACGCCGTGGGGTCGTGCACTTCCACGCCGTGGTGCGACTCGACGGCCCGGCCGGCCCCACCGACCAGCCGCCCTCGTGGGCGACGGCCGATGTCCTGGTGGAGGCGGTCCGCACGGCGGTCGGGGCGGTGGCGCTGGCCGCTCCGGTCTCGGCGGCTTACGGGGAGAGGCGACTTCGCTTCGGTGTGCAGGTGGACGTCCACGAAATCCGCGGTGAGGAGAATTCCCCGGAGGCCGGGGAGCGGGTGGCCGCCTACGTGGCGAAGTACACCACGAAGGGTGCTGAGGCTGCGGGCGGCGTCGATCGGCGGGTGACGAGTGCGGCGGAGATCCGGCTTCTGCGGGTGTCGGCTCACATGCGTGCCCTGGTCGGGGCCTGCTGGCGCTTGGGCGGTCTGCCGGAGCTGGCGCACCTGCGGCTGCGGGCCTGGGCTCACATGCTCGGCTTCCGGGGCCACTGCCTGACCAAGACCCGATCCTTCTCGACGACGTACCGCAGCCTGCGGGCGGAACGGGGGGACTACGTCCGGGGCGGGCCTGCTCCCAAGAGGGAGGTGACGGTGGGCTTCTGGCGGTTCGCGGGAATCGGGTACCGGCCGGGGGAGGCCGTGATCGCCGAGGGAATCGCCCTCGACCTTGAGCGGACCCGAGAGATCGCCCGTGACCACCTGCCTCCCGGGTGGGTGGGTGGGGCGCGGCGAGAGCCCCGACGGGCCGGCGCGGCCGGGCACACGGGGCGTGGATCATGAGCGATGCCGTGGTGGGGCGTGCCTCGGCCATCGTCCGTGGCGATCAGGCGCTGTGGCGTGTCTCCGATCTGACGGCGGCCTCGGTCAGCGATGTCGTGGGTCTGCTGGGCGGCACGCCGCGTGAGGGATCGGCCGGCTGGGATGTGGTCACGGTTTCAGCGGAGCTGCGGGCTCAGGTCATCGCAGCCGATGACAACGGGCTAAGGTTCCGCTTGGTCGGCGCACCGGGGTTGGGCCTGCTCGAACTGCGGCTTGCTCCTTGGGGGGTGGCCGGCGTTCTGGGTGAGCGGGCGGCCGGGCTGCTGCTGGTCCTTCCCGTGGCGGTTCACATCTCCCTGAGGGTGACTGAGTTCACCACCCTGGCCGGTCGGATGGTGCGACTGGCTGCACCATCGCTGGGTTTGTGCGTGTGAACAGACGAGGGCCCCGCCAGAGATCGCGGGGCCCTCGCTATGCGCTAGGAAGCTGGGTTGTACGGGCTGTTTCCGGTGATCACGAGCCGGTTCTCGGCGCCCCGGGGGTAGAGCACCACCTTTACGCCAAACTCACTCAGCAACTCGCGCTTGGCCACGTCATCAGCGGCGGCGTGCCACACATCGGCAATACGGCGGCCGGTCGGCATCATCCGCATGCCCGGCTCACGATCGGGAAGGGCCGCAAGCTCCTTTATCTGCTCGCCCATCTGCCGGTTGCGCTCGTAGAACCATTCCTCCCGCTCCGGGTCGTCGTACACGCCGGCCTCACGGTCACGCAACAGGCGGTCACGGTCAGCCTTGAGCGCCTTGATCTGCGCGGCGTAGCCGGTGCCCGGGTCATAGACCCGCTTGACCTCCTCCAACTCTCCATAGGCAGTTAGAAACCACTCCTCGGCACGGCCGTCCATCTGACGAACAGACATCGTGGGTGCGGGCTTGCACGTTTGACTTTGCGGAAGACCTCGAACCCGTCCGGTGCAGCCGTAGCCGACCTCCCCGCTTCGGCCAACGATGTACAGCCCGATACCGCAGTTGCCACAGGACGACAGGCCCGACAGCCGGTGGACGCTCTTGGGCGCCCGCTTGCTGCTGCGCTTGGGGGCGGTCTTGGCGACCAGCGCGTCATGGGTGGCCTGATCCCAAAGAGGCTCGGCCAACCGCACCGGACGACCGTTCGGCCCCAGGACCGGCCTGCCTCCGTGCATGAGGTAGCCCAACGCCGCTTCGCTGGTCAGGATTTCATAGACGCTCCTGGCGACCCACGGAGCCCCTTTGGGCTTGCGGCCGTAGATCTCCGCTCGCCGGTCACTCGGCGACGGGACCTTGCTCCGACTCAGCCGCGCCGCCTCTGTGGCGCAAGTGATCATGCCAGTCTCGTCCGACAAAATCCGCTCGGCCACGTTGCGAATGATCTCCGCCGCGATCGGATCGATCTCGACGTGATCGACCTTGCCCATCGGTACCAGCCGGACGTACAGGTAGCCGTACGACGGCATCTGCTTGGGCTGGCCGGCCTCGCGGGCCCGAACGGTCTCCTCCCGGTTGCGCTTCTGGATGGCGCGCAGTTCCATCTGCGATCCCCACGCCTTGATCATCCAGTCATTCTCTTGGTTGGGGTCGCTGAAATCCCAGATACCGTCATGATCGCCGGTCACGATCATCCGACCCTGCTCGGTCAAGAGCGCCTGCGTGTTGAGCACGCATCGCACGTTGCGGCCGATGCGATCCACGGCAGCGGCTGCGGTCCCCGAGTACGGGCCCATCTCGCCCCGAAGCCACGGGCCCAGCTTGGGCCGCGTCATGGGGTCGGTGGCGCCGGACACCTCCCAGTCATCAGCCCACCCGATGACGTGTCCCCCAACGGACGCGACAGCCCGCAGGATCTGGCCCTGCTGCTTCTCCGGGCTGTTGGTCTTGTCGGTCTTCCTGCTGAGCCGACGCGTCCCCACGAAGCACAACCCGCACCCGTCGTACTCGGTCACAGCCACATCGTCCATAACACACCCGTTCTATGGATTACGGAAGTGCCTGGGCAGCAGGTCGTCGCACATGCCCTCGGTGAAGGAGTCCCCGACGGCGACGTAACTGCGGAAGGCGGTGGGCGTGTTCTCCGTGTTCTCCATGGCCCGTCGATCGTACGCGCGCGGCCGGCGACGGGATCCGGCGGCCTCGGTCCCCTCCCTCCCTCTCCCCTTCCCTCCCTCCGATCAACGGCCACGGCAAGCGGACGCCGATCGGCCGTTTATCGGCGCCGAGCAGAGTGGGACGCGTCGGGAGGACACGACGCCCGGCACGAGCAGCACGACACCACAGCAACCTCGGGGGAACCTCATGAACACCACCAGCCGCCTGCGCGCAGCCGCGGTCACGCTCGCCACCGCCACCGCACTGACGGCCGGTCTGGCGGGGACGGCCTCGGCCGCCCCGACCACCGCGCACGCCACCACCGGCGAGGGCGCCAAGGTCCAGGCCGCCGCCGCGACCGCCACCGCCGCCCGCAGCACCACGGTCCGGCTCTCCAACTGGACCGGCTGCACGCTCACCCGGGAGTCCTGGGAGCTGAGCCACGGCATCTGGAGCCACGAGCCGCCGGAGCGGATCGCCGACCAGCAGCGGGGGAGCTGGTCGTCGGAGTCCAACGGATTCGCCACCGGCACGGAGGGGTTCGCGCAGTTCTTCGCGGAGAACTGCGCGAACCCGGTCCTCAACGGGCGCCTGGTGCGGGTGCACTGGAACAACCCGTACGTCGGCTCGAACAGCTATGACGCAGCCGGCAGCGACCTGAAGTTCCACGTCAGCAAGGCCGGCGGCTCGGGCAACAACGCCACCGTCGACTTCTCGGTGTGGGGCGTCTGATCGTCTGACACCCGCAAGACCCCGGGCCGCGGCGCGGCGCCTCCCACACAGGCGCCCCCGCGGCCCGGCCGCGTTCCGTCAGACCCCGACGGCCGCCCCCGCGGTCTCCTCCACCGCGCCGGTGATCCAGTGCGTCCGCACGGCATCGGTCGGTCGCTGCTCCCCCAGCGCGTCGAGCCCCCAGGCGCCGAGCGCCGCCACCACCGGCCGCAGCGCGGCGCCGCGCCCGGTCAGCTCGTAGACGGTGGCGTTGGCCGGCCGCTCCAGGCGGCGACGCTCGACGACGCCCTCGCTCTCCAGCTGCTTGAGCCGCGCGGCGAGGATGTCGGTGGAGACGCCGGGCAGGTCGGCGTGCAGGTCCGTGTAGCGGCGCGGGCCGGCCAGGAGTTCACGGACGATCAGGAGGCTCCAGCGTTCCCCCACCGCGTCCAGGGCGCGGGCGACGGCGCAGTACTGGTCGTAGCTTCGGCGTGACATGTGGATCAGCATAGCCAAGAGGTTGGACTTTCCAAGTGCCTACTTGGTAGAACAAAGCGACCAGGACGACGCGGGGTGACGGTCGGGAGGCCGCAGATGGAGTTTCGGCAGTCCAGCAAGCTGAATGACGTGTGCTACGAGATCCGCGGCCCGGTGGTCGATCAGGCCAACGCGCTGGAGGAGGCCGGGCACAGCGTGCTCCGGCTGAACACCGGCAACCCGGCCACGTTCGGCTTCGAGGCGCCGGAGGAGATCCTCCAGGACATCATCCGCAGCCTCCCCCAGGCACACGGCTACAGCGACTCGCGCGGCATTCTGCCCGCCCGCCGCGCGGTCGTGCAGTACTACCAGCAGCGCGGCGTCGAGGGTGTCACCGTCAACGACGTCTACCTCGGCAACGGCGCCTCCGAGCTGATCCAGATGGCCGTCACCGCGCTGGTGGACGACGGCGACGAGGTGCTCGTCCCGATGCCCGACTACCCGCTGTGGACGGCGGTGGTCCGGCTGGCCGGCGGCAAGGCGGTGCACTACGCCTGCGACGAGCAGGCGGACTGGCTCCCCGACCTCGACGACATCGCCGCGAAGATCACCGCCCGCACCAAGGCGATCGTGGTCATCAACCCCAACAACCCCACCGGCGCGGTGTACCCGAAGGAGCTGCTGGAGGGCATCCTCGACCTCGCCCGCCGCCACCAGCTGATGGTGCTGGCCGACGAGATCTACGACAAGATCCTCTACGACGATGTCGAGCACCACTGCCTGGCCGCGCTCGCCCAGGACGTGCTCACCCTCACCTTCAACGGCCTCTCCAAGTCCTACCGGGTGGCCGGCTTCCGCAGCGGCTGGCTGGTCGTCTCCGGGCCCAAGCAGCACGCGAGCGACTACCTGGAGGGCCTCACCATGCTCTCCGGCATGCGGCTGTGCCCCAACGTGCCCGCCCAGTACGCCGTCCAGGCCGCGCTCGGCGGCCACCAGTCCATCAACGACCTGGTGCTGCCCGGCGGCCGCCTCGCCGAACAGCGCGACGTCGCCTTCCGGGCCCTCAACGAGATCCCCGGCGTCAGCTGCGTCAAGCCCCGCGGCGCGCTCTACGCCTTCGCCAGGCTCGACCCGGCCGTCCACCGCATCGTCGACGACGAGCGCTTCGTCCTCGACCTCCTCCTCCGCGAGAAGATCCACGTCGTCCAGGGCACCGGCTTCAACTGGCCCCGCCCCGACCACTTCCGCTTCGTCACCCTCCCCCGCGCCGACGACCTGGAGACGGCCATCAACCGCATCGGCCGCTTCCTCGCCACCTACCGCCAGGTCTGACCCCCACCCGACAACGCGAAAGGCCCCCACGGAGCGACCGCCGGCGGCTACGCCGGATCTCCCGGCCGACCGTGGACGGGCTGCGGCCCAGCTCGGCCGCGATCGCACGGACGGTCGCCTTCCCCCACAACCGGTCGGCGATGTGGATCCGCTCGCCCTCGCCCGGGTAGCGGGGACGGGCCGGACACGCGGCGGGCGCCCGCTCGAATCGAGCGGGCGCCCCGAACCTGTTCGGATCCGTCCGACCGTCGCGCCACTCGAGTCCAGTCCGCTCGTGCACGCCCACCAGCCGGGACGCATCCATGATGCTGCAGCCACAGGGGAGGGCGGGGTTACCAGCCCCAGCCGCCGCCCTGGCCGTCGTCGTCGCGGTCGCCGTCCCAGCCCTCGCCGACCTTGCGCTGGATGGTGTAGTGGTCGATCCGGGTGCCGTCCTCCGCCAGGGCGGTGACGGTCATCTCGGACTTCTGGCCCAGGGGGGCCGGCTTCACGTCGACCTTGATGAACGAGTAGCCGGTGTAGCGGACCCGCGACCACTCGACCTTCTCGGTGACCTTGCCGCCGCCCTTGGCGAAGTAGTAGGTGTCCACCGAGTCGAGGCGGTTCTCGTGGCCCTCCCAGGTGTCCGGGGCGTCGAACCGGTAGAGGCTGCGGCCGGCCGCGCCCGCCGTCACGTACACCACGCCGTCCTTGGCGGGCTCGACCGTGGCGCCGCTCGGCACCGCCTTGGAGACCTTGTTGCCGAGGATCGCGTCGGTGCGCTCGTACACGTGGTTGTGGCCGTTGATCACCAGGTCGACCCGGTACTTCTCGAACAGCGGCACCCAGGCCTCGCGCACCCCGCCCTCGGAGGCGTGCTGGTGGGTGGTGGAGAAGGCGCAGTGGTGGAAGAAGACCACCACGAAGTCGACGGTCTCGTCGTTCCGCAGGTCCTTCAGGGTGCGCTCCAGCCAGCGGGTCTGCTTGCCCGCCGAGACGCCCAGGTTGGCCGGGATCTCGTAGGAGACGTCGTTGGCGTCCAGCGAGATGACGCCGACGTTCTTGTAGCGGAAGGAGTAGACGCCCGGGACGCTGCGCTTGTCCGGCCCGTTGTCCGGCAGGTAGAAGCGGGCGTTCTCGCCGCCGTAGCCGTTCGGCGAGTACCAGGCCTCCATGTCGTGGTTGCCGTAGGCGACCATCCACGGCACCTTCGAGGCGACCGTCTCGGTCTGCACCAGGAAGGCGTCCCAGGTGACGGCGTTGAACACCGACTTGTCGGAGTCCTGGCCGGAGCCCGCCGGGTCGGCGTAGCAGATGTCGCCGGCATGCAGGTGGAAGGCCGGGTTCTGGGCCAGGATGATGTGGTCGTTGCCCTTGGCGTGATCGCTGACGCCCTGGTCGCCGAAGGCGGTGAAGGTGAACGGCTCGTACACCTTGCCCCAGCGGTGCTCGCGCGAGGGCGCGGTGCGGAAGGTCCCGAGGGTGGAGACGGCCTGTTGCGAGGCCGGGTCGAAGCCCTGGTGGCCGACACCGTAGTAGTAGGTGGTGTCGGGGTGCAGGTCCTCCAGCGCCACGTGCAGGTAGTACTGGTCCACCGGCTGCCCGGTGGGAGTGAGCGCCGGGGTGTGCAGGGTGCGCACCTCCGCCTCAATCCGGTGGCTGAGGTCCCACGGGTGCTTGCCGTAGCGCAGGAACGGCCGCTTCACCGGGGCCGGCACCTGCCAGGAGACCCGGAACTGGGTGTCCGGCTCGGGACCGAAGGAGAGGTGACGCCCGATCGGGGCCACCAGCGAGCCGTCGATGCCCGCCGTGGCGCCACCCGCCAGCAGCTGCGGCGAGACCGGGGCCGCCGAGGCGGTACCGCCGCCCAGCGCGCCGCCCACGGCCAGCGCGCCCACCGAGACGGCGCCGGCGCGCAGCATCCGGCGGCGCGAGAAACGGGCCCGCAGGTACTCGTGCTGCTCGGCCATGCTCATGCGTTCGGCGAGCTTCACCGGCACGCCCATGTTCGGAGTTTCCATGCCCGGGACTCTTCCAGCCACGCGTTGACCAGACACGGACGAACGGTGAACGCGCCCGGGCGTGCCGGTCAGTCGAACGCCAATGTTCGACCATGCCTCGGCAAAGCCGTACGCAGGCGAAACGCGTCCCCCGGGCCCGGGCGCCGGCGCTCCGGGCGGGGCTGGCAGGATCGTCCACCATGGCCCGGATCCTGATCTACCGTCGCAACCTCCGCTTCCCGCACGCCTCGGTCGTCGACGGCACCCGCGCGCTGGGCGAGCTGGGCGAACGGCACGGCTTCACCGTCGACGCCACCGAGGACCCGGCCGTCTTCCGACCCGCCGCCCTGCGCCGCTACGCCGCCGTGGTGTTCCTCTCCACCGGCGGCCCGGTGCTCGACGAGGCCGGGCAGGACGCGCTGCGCGCCCATCTGAGCGCCGGTCACGGCTGGCTGGGCGTGCACGCGGCGTCGAGCACGGCGTACGAGTGGCCGTGGTTCGAGGGGCTGGTCGGCGCCCGGTTCGACCGCCACCCGCCGATCCAGACCGCCCCCGTCCGGGTCGCCGACCCCGACCACCCGGCCACCGCCCACCTGCCGGCCCGCTGGCAGTGGACCGACGAGTGGTACGACTTCCGCTCCGACCCGGGCGAGCGCGGCGCCCGGGTGCTGCTCACCGTGGACGAGGCCGACTACACGGGAGCGGCCATGGGCCTGGCCGACCGTCACCCGCTCGCCTGGTGCGGGGAGCACGACGGCGCGCCGACCTTCTACACCGCGCTCGGCCACGCGCCCGAGGCGTACGCGGACCGGTTCTTCCGCGGGCACCTGCTGGGCGGCCTGCGGCACGTCCTCGGCTGAGCCGTCGCGGGAGCGCCGCCACGGCAAAGGGCCGCCCGGAGCAGGGATCCTGCTCCGGGCGACCCATGAGTTCATCGGTTCAGCCGATTACCAGCACTCCTCCTCGTCCTTCTCCTTCTTGTTGGTGAGGCAGATCGGGACGCACTCGTCGGCGTTCACCTGGATGGGGCCGGTGACCGGGTCGCGCGGGAGCTGGTAACCGTCGGGGGCGGCGGTCTCCTTCAGGTAGTACTCCCCGACCGGCAGCCGGTCGAACTCGCAGGCACCGTGGGCGTCGGTGGTGCAGCCACCCACCTGGGTGTCCGGGTCGGCACCGCCGGTCTGCAGGCCGGGGACGCCGTTGGTCTCCTTCCACAGCTCGAACTCCGCGCCGGCCAGCGGCTTGCCCGACCACTCGTCCTTCTTCTTCAGGTGGATCGAGCCCTTGCCCGGCGGCTTCGGCGACGGGCAGTCACGGGCGGTGACCTGGACGCCCTGGGCGGCGTTGGCCGCCGTCAGGACCAGCGGGCCGAACACCGGGTCGGCCGGCAGGTCGTACCCGGGAGGCGCGGCGGTCTCCCGCCAGTAGTAGGTACCCAGGTCCACCGTCCGACGGCAGAAGCCGTCCGCGCCGGTGGTGCAGGGCGCACCCACCATCGTGTCCGGGTTGACGCCGGTGGTCTGGAGACCGGGAATGCCGTTGGTCTCCTCCCACAGCTCGAACACACCACCGGCCAGCGGCGCACCGGTCTCGGCGTCGGTCTTCAGCACCCGCACCTCACCGGTGGTCACGGGACCCTCCGGCACATCCGGGGCGGTGACCTGGACGCCCGCCTGAGCGTTGGCCGGGGTCAGCAGCAGCGGGCCGAACACCGGGTCCGCCGGCAGCACGTAGCCGGGAGGCGCGGCGGTCTCCCGCCAGTAGTACATGCCGACCTCCACCGTGCGGCGGCAGAGGCCGTCGGCACCGGTGGTGCAGGGCGTACCCACCATCGTGTCCGGGTTGACGCCGGTGGTCTGGAGACCGGGGATCCCGTTGGTCTCCTCCCACAGCTCGAAGACACCGCCGGCCAACGGAGCACCCGTCACCGCGTCGGTCTTCAGGACCCGGACCTCACCGGTCACCGGGGCCTGCGGCACGTCGGGAGCCGTCACCTGCACGCCCTGGGCCGCGTTGGCCGGAGTGAGCACCAGCGGGCCGAACACCGGCTGAGCCGGAAGCACGTACCCGGGGGGTGCGGCGGTCTCCCGCCAGTAGTAGGTACCGACGTCCACGGTCCGGCGGCACAGGCCGTCGGCACCGGTGGTGCAAGCCGCACCGACCATCGTGTCCGGGTTCACGCCGGTGGTCTGGAGACCGGGAATCCCGTTGGTCTCCTCCCACAGCTCGAAGACACCGCCGGCCAGCGGAGCACCCGTCACCGAGTCCGTCTTCAGTACCCGCACCTCACCCGTGACCGCCGGAAGCAGCACATCGGGAGCCGTCACCTGCACACCCTGGGCCGCATTGGCCGGAGTGAGCACCAGCGGACCGAACACCGGATCGACCGGCAGCGCATACCCAGGAGGCGCGGCCGTCTCCCGCCAGTAGTAGGTACCGACGTCCACGGTCCGGCGGCACAGGCCGTCCGCACCGGTGGTGCAAGCCGCACCCACCATCGTGTCCGGGTT
>NZ_JBEOSF010000013.1:170732-198254 GCF_040302725.1 Kitasatospora sp. NPDC097605
GCCAGCGGAGCACCCGTCACCGAGTCCGTCTTCAGCACGCGAACCTCACCCGTGACCGCCGGAAGCAGCACATCGGGAGCCGTCACCTGCACACCCTCGGCCGCGTTCGCCGGGGTCAGCACCAACGGACCGAACACCGGATCGACCGGCAGCGCATACCCAGGAGGCGCGGCCGTCTCCTGCCAGTAGTAGGTACCGACCTCCACCGTCCGGCTGCACAGACCATCCACACCGGTGGTGCAAGCCGCACCCACCATCGTGTCCGGATTCACGCCATTGGTCTGGAGACCGGGAATCCCGTTGGTCTCCTCCCACAGCTGGAACACACCGCCCGCGAGCGGAAGACCCGTCACGGCATCGGTCTTCAGGACCCGGACCTCACCGGTCACCGGGGCCTGCGGCACGTCGGGAGCCGTCACCTGGACACCCTCGGCGGCGTTGGCCGCCGTCAGGACCAGTGGGCCGAACACCGGATCGGCCGGGAGCTGGTAGCCCGGCGGTGCGGCGGTCTCCCGCCAGTAGTAGGTGCCCGCCTCCACCGTGCGGCTGCAGAGGCCGTCCGCACCGGTGGTGCAGGTCCCGCCCTGCTGGGTGTCGGGGTTGATCCCGGTGGTCTGGAGACCGGGGATGCCGTTGGTCTCCTCCCACAGCTCGAACTCCGCACCGGCCAGCGGCGCACCCGTCACCGAGTCCGTCTTCAGGACCCGCACCTCGCCCGTCACCACGGCGGCGCAGTCGGGCAGGTCGCCGTTGAAGGGGTAGGCGTGGAACTCCTGGCCGCCGCCCCCGGTGGGCGAGCTGGTGTGGATGAGGCCGCCGGTGGTGAAGAAGCGGCCGTTGATGCCGGGCAGGGTGACGGTGGTCTGCGAGGACTGCTCACCGATCAGGAAACTGCCCTGGAACTGCCCGGTGCCGGCCAGGGTGACCGTGGTGGCGTCCGGGAAGTTCCACAGCAGGCGCTCGCGGTAGGCGTTCAGCGGGTCGGTGTCGGCGATGTCGCCGCTGAAGGTGTTGATGGTCCGGTTCTCGCCGGTCAGGTTGACCAGGATGGTGGCGCCGGCCGGGATGTTGGCGAAGGCGATGCCCTGCTGGGCGCCGCCCGGGCCGGTGAGGTCGAAGTCGACGTTGAAGACCTGCAGCGGCGACACGCCGTCACCGGTGAACAGCGTCTCGAAGCCCGCGTTCACCGCGATGCCGGTCGGGGTGCGGGGCACGCCGTTGACCCGGGCGTAGCACTCGGAGGCGTCGGAGAGCTGGTCGCGCAGTCCGGCGTAGGGCTGGACGGCGTTGGGGTCCTGGACGAGGGTGCCGGTCACGTTGCCGGTGACGGTGCCCGCGTGGCGGACGACCCCGCCCTCGGCCACCAGGGTCTGGCCGGCCGCGATGGTGATGTCACCGCCGGTGGTGAGGAAGTCGGCGCCGTCCGGCGGGGGGACCCGGGAGCCGACCCCGACGATGCCGATGTTGTAGATGGAGCTGACGCCGACGTCCTTCGACTGGTCGAAGTCATTGAGGACGACGACGCGGCCCTCGGCCTCGGCGGCGCGGCCGCGGACCAGGAAGTCGGAGCCGACGAAGATGTTGATCCCGTTGTCCCGTCCGGCGAACGGGCCGTTGTTGATCGGGGGGAAGGGGTCGGGACAGCTTCCGGGTACACAGGGCCCCAGGCCGCCGGGGAGGGTCGCGGCCTCCGCGGACACGGCGCCGGGGCCCAGCGCGAGAACGGGGACGAGGGCCGACACGATGGTGCACGGCAGTGCCAGGGCGGCGGCCTTCCGGCGGACGCGGGCGAACAGTCGGTTGATGCGAGCCATAGTCGTAGCGTCCGCCAGGCCGCCCGGACAAGGTCAGCGACGGGGCGCCCGGGTACGCTGAATGGTGCGCGCACCCACCCGCTCAGACCAACCGTCAGCTCGCGCGGCCGAACCCGGCGGTGCGTCAGACGGCGGAGCGGCGGGCCGCGGAGCGTCGGACGGAGGGGCGGCGGACGGAGGGGCTCAGGACGCCTCGTCCCAGGGGGAGGCCGCCCGGTTGCCGGTGCCGTCGCAGGTGCGGCAGATCTCGTCGCGGTAGGCGTGCTTGGCGCCGGTGGCGTCGACCCGGTAGCGGACGTAGACGCCGGTGCCGTCGCAGAGGAAGCAGTTGCCCCCGCCGCCGCCGACCTCGGTGGTGCCGGTGCCCTGGCAGGTCCGGCAGCTGAGGCCGGCGGTGCGGCCGGTGCCCGCGCAGATGCGGCAGACCGTGGTCATCGTCTTCCTCCCGGGCGAGAGACAGGCCCTGGGTCATGGTAGGCGCTGGCCGCCGGTTCCCGAACGGGCCCCTGCTCAGCCGGGCAGGCCCTCGCTGACGCGGCGGGAGACGGAGATCTGCTGGAGGTCGAGCATCCCCGGCGGGTCGGCGAGGCCGGGGCCGCCGGCGTGCACCCATGCGGCGATCTCCTCGATCATGTCGTCGGCCAGCACCCAGCCCAGCCAGACCGGCCGGCCGCCGGCCGCGCGGCCCTCGCTGGACGGGCCGACCACGACGACGTTGGAGTGCGCGCAGGTGTCCAGGCACTTCACGGCGCGGACCCGGCCCGCGTCGCCGACCGCGGTGCGCAGCCGCTCGTACTGGCCGGCGTGGTCGACGCCGGGGTGCTTCTCCCGGGTGCCGCAGCAGCAGCCCCGGCAGACGGTGACGGTGACCGGGGACGCCGGGCCGCGCCCGCCGCCCTTCCCGCCGGCCCGTTCGCGTTCGCGACGGCTCATGCTCCCTCAGCCCTCCTCGTTCCCCAGGGCCCGCCGCCACGCCCGTTCGCGCAGCAGCCGCAGGCCGTTGAGGCCGACGATCACGGTGGAGCCCTCGTGCCCGGCGACGCCGAGCGGCAGGGGCAGCGTACCCGCCAGGTCCCAGACGACCAGGAGGGTGATGGCCGTCCCGGCGATCACCAGGTTCTGCACCACCAGCCGGCGGGCCCGCCGGGAGAGCGCGACCACGGCCGGGACGGCGGCCAGCTCGTCGCGGACCAGGACGGCGTCGGCGGTCTCCAGGGCGAGGTCGGAGCCGGCCCGGCCCATCGCCACGCCGGTGTGCGCGGCGGCCAGCGCGGGGGCGTCGTTGACGCCGTCGCCGACCATCAGCACCCGCCGGCCGGCGGCGGCGAGGCCCTGGACGGCGGCCGCCTTCTCGTGCGGCAGCAGTCCGCCCCGGACGTCGGTGAGGCCGACCTCGGCGGCCAGCCGGGCGGCGGCGCGCGGGTTGTCGCCGGTGAGCAGCACCGGCGGGCGGCCGGTGAGCGCGGTCAGGGCCCGGACGGCGCCGGGGGCCTGGGCGCGCGGGCGGTCGGCGAGGCCGAGCACGCCGGCCGGCTCGCCGTCGCGCAGCACCAGGACGGCGGTGCGGCCGTCCGCCTCCAGGGCGGTGACGGCGGGGTGGTCCCGGTAGGGGCCGGGGGCGCCGACGGCGACCACCGCACCGTCGACCACGGCCCGCACGCCGACGCCCGGGGTGGCGGTGAAGTCGGTGGCGGGCAGGACCGTGAGGCCGCGCTCGCGGGCGGCGGCGACCACGGCGCGGGCCAGCGGGTGCTCGCTGGGGTGCTCGGCGGCGGCGGCGAGCACCAGCAGTTCGTCGGCCCCGGTGCCGTCGAGCGGGCGCACCTCGGTGACCCGGGGGGTGCCCTCGGTGAGGGTGCCGGTCTTGTCGAGGGCGACGGCGTCGGCCTGCCCGAGGCGTTCCATCACCACCGCCGACTTGACCAGGACGCCGTGCCGGCCGGCGTTGGCGATCGCGGAGAGCAGCGGCGGCATGGTGGCGAGCACGACGGCGCAGGGCGAGGCGACGATCATGAACGTCATGGCGCGCAGCAGGGCGTCGGCGGTGTCGGCGCCGAGGGCGAGCGGGACGGCGAACAGCAGCAGGGTGGCGGCCACCAGGACGGCGGCGTAGCGCTGCTCGATCCTCTCGACGAAGAGCTGGGTGGGCGCCTTGGTCTCGGAGGCCTCCTCGACCATGGCGACGATCCGGGCGATCACGGTGTCGGCGGGGTCGCGCTCGACGCGCACCCGCAGCGCGCCGGCACCGTTGAGGGTGCCCGCGTAGACCTGGTCACCGGGGCGCTTGGCGGCGGGCAGCGGTTCGCCGGTGATGGTGGCCTGGTCGACGTCGCTCGCGCCGGCCAGGACGCGGCCGTCGGCGCCGATCCGCTCACCGGGGCGGACCAGCACGGTGTCGCCGACGGCGAGCGCGGCGGTGGGCACGGTCTCCTCGGTCTCCACGGTCTCCACGCTTTCCCCGGTCCCGCCGGTCCCCGCCGGACCTGTACCGGCGCGCAGCCGGGTGGCGGTGGCGGGTGCGAGGTCGAGCAGCCCGCGCACGGAGTCGGCGGTGCGGGCGGTGGCCAGGGCCTCCAGGGCGCCGCTGGTCGCGAAGATGACGATCAGCAGCGCGCCGTCCAGCAGTTGGCCGATGGCGGCGGCGCCGAGGGCGGCGACGACCATCAGCAGGTCGACGTCCAGGGTCCGCTCGCGCAGCGCGCGCAGTCCGGCGAGGGCGGGCTCCCAGCCGCCGGCGGCGTACGCGACGGCGTACAGGGTGCCGGACGCCCAGCCGGGGGCGCCGCAGAGCTGGAGGGCGAGCGCGGCCAGGAAGGCGGCCAGGCTGCCGGCCGCCCAGCGGGCCTCGGGCAGCGCGAGCACCCGGGTGCGGCGGGGTCGCGTCGGTGGGACCGGCGGGGCGGGGACGGTCGGCCGGGTGAGCGTGGTGGCGGACATGGGCGCCACCTTACAGGAATACATGAACACACCTTCATGTGTTCATATGACCTGCCATCGCCCTCCCTCACCCGGTCGGCGCCCCCGTAGGATTCCCCCATGGGACACGCAGCCGCCGAGAACGCCGTGCCGCGGATGCGCCTGGACGCGTCCAACGCCGCCAAGGTGGCGAGCACGCTCCAGGCCCTCGCCACCCCCTCCCGGCTGCTGATCCTCGCCCAGCTCCGCGAAGGGCCGCGGGCCGCCACCGAACTCGCCGACGCCGTCGGCATGGAGCAGTCCGCCTGCTCCCACCAGCTGCGCCTGCTGCGCAACCTCGGCCTGGTGGTCGGCGAGCGCCGCGGCCGCTCGGTCGTCTACTCGCTGCACGACGACCACGTCGCCGCCCTGCTCGACCAGGCGGTCTACCACGTCGACCACCTCCGCCTCGGCATCACCGACGACGGAAGGGCGAACTCCACGCCGACGAACGGCGGTTGACCGCCGCGACGGTGGGCGGGGAGCGCGCCGACGAGTAGCGTGCGGGCCGTGAACCTCCTCGCGCTCACGATCGGGACGGTCTTCGGCGGCAGCGCCTGCTACACCGGGTCGCGCGCCTCGATGACCTACCGGATCCGCCGCCGCGGAACGCGCCTCCGCGCCCGGGTGATCGACGTCCGGAGCAGTCGCGCCGGCGACGGCGACGGCGTCGAGGACGACGTCCGGGTGCGTTTCGAGGTCCCCGGCGGCCCCGCGGTGGAGGCGTCCGCCGCGGTCTCGCTGCGCGGCCCGACGGGGCTCGAACCGGGCGACGAGGTCGAGATCGCCCACCTCCCGCGCTACCCGGGGAAGATGGTCCTCCTCGGCCGCCACGCCGCGACCGGCGTCCCGGCGGCGGCCTACGCGTCCGTCCTGTTCGCGCCGGCGACCGCCTTCTTCCTCTTCATGGGCCTCACCCTCCGCTGAGCCCTCAGGCCGTGGCAGTGGCGGCCGCGCGGCCGGCGGCGCGGCCGGAGAAGAGGCAGCCGCCGAGGAAGGTGCCCTCCAGCGAGCGGTAGCCGTGGACGCCCCCGCCGCCGAAACCGGAGGCCTCGCCGGCGGCGTAGAGACCGTCCAGCACGGAGCCGTCGGGGCGCAGCACCCGGGCGGCGAGGTCGGTGTGCAGGCCACCGAGCGACTTGCGGGTGAGCACGGACAGCCGGACGGCGATCAGCGGGGCGGCGTCCGGGTCGAGAATGCGGTGCGGCGCGGCGATCCGGGCCGGCCGGTCGCCGAGGTAGCGGCGGGCGCCGCGGACGGCCGTCACCTGGAGGTCCTTGCCGAAGGGGTTGGCGAGCTGGCGGTCCCGGGCCTCGACGACCCGACGCAGCTCGGCGGCGTCGATCATGCGGGCCCCCGCCCTGGCGTTTATCGCGCGGGCGAGGTCGTACAGGGTGCTCGCGACGACGAAGTCCGACCCGTGGTCGAGGTAGGCGCGGACCGGGCCGGGGACACCGGGCAGGGCGCGCCGCAGCACGCCGCGCAGCGAGCGACCGGTGAGGTCGGGGTTCTGCGCGGATCCGGAGAGGAGGAACTCCTTTTCGACGATCCGCCGATTGAGCACGAACCAGCTGTGGTCGTACCCGGTGGTGCGGAGGTGCTCCAGGGTGCCGAGGGTGTCGAAGCCGGGGAACAGCGGGGCGGGCAGCCGGCGGCCGCGGGCGTCGAGCCAGAGCGGGGAGGGGCCGGGCAGGATGCGGACGCCGTGCCGGGCCCAGACCGGGTCCCGGGCGGCGATGCCCTCGGTGTAGTGCCACATCCGGTCACCGTTGATCAGCCCGGCCCCGGCCCCGGCGGCGACGCCGAGCATCAGCCCGTCGACGTGCGCGGGCACCCCGGAGAGCATCCGCCCGGGCGGGGCGCCGAGCCGGGCGGGCCAGGCCGCGCGGACCAGGTCGTGGTTGCCGCCGATCCCGCCGGAGGCGACGATCACGGCCTGCGCGCGCAGCTCGAAGCGGCCGGCCACCTCGCGGGAGCTCGCCTCGCCGCGGGCCGCGCCGCTCGGCACCAGCACCTCGCCCGCCACCGTGTCGAGGGCGCCCGCGCTGGACGCCAGGCCGGTCACCCGGTGCCGGAAGCGCAGGTCGACCAGCCCGGCGGCGGCGGCCGCGCGGACCCTGCGGACGAAGGGTTCGAGCAGGCCGGGGCCGGTGCCCCAGACGAGGTGGAAGCGCGGGACGGAATTGCCGGGGCCGTCGGCGAGCGGCCCGCCGCGCTCGGCCCAGCCGACCACCGGGAAGAACCGCACGCCGAGCGAGCGCAGCCAGGCCCGCTTCTCCCCCGCGGCGAAGTCGACGTAGGCCTCGGCCCAGCGGCGCGGCCAGGCGTCCTCGGGCCGGTCGAAGCCGGCGGAGCCGAGCCAGTCCTGCCAGGCGAGGGCGCGCGAGTCGCGGATCCGCAGCCGGCGCTGCTCGGGCGAGTCGACCAGGAACAGGCCGCCGAGGGACCAGTGCGCCTGACCGCCCAGCGAGGCCGCGGGTTCCTGGTCGAGCAGGATCACCCGCCGCCCCGCGTCAGCGAGTTCGGCGGTTGCGGTGAGGCCGGCGAGTCCGGCTCCGATGACGATCACATCGGCGTCCAGGGCCATGCGGGCAGCTCCTCCGGGCCGAGGGCGAACGGTCGCGCGCATTCCGCTCCACCGCGTTTCGGAAATGTCTTCGATACACCGTGGAGCGAAATTCGGAATTCCCTCCGCGGCGGCTGGTGAAACATTCCGACGGATTCTCGGAAATGTGCGCGCGCGGCATGGACGACGGCGAAACCTGCCAGTAACTTACCTGTCGGTAGTAGCTGTGGCCCGGCTGTCCCTCCCCCACCCGTTTCTCTCCCCCAGGAGGAACCGTGCTCCGCCGTGCCCGCAATTCCCTGCTGCTCACGTCCGCCGCGCTCGGCGCCGCCCTGGCGATGACCGCCACCGGCGCGCAGGCCGCGACCCCCGCACCGCACCGCTATGTGGCCCTCGGCGACTCCTACGCGTCCGGCGCCGGCGTCCCGGGCCAGTCGGCGGGCCTCTGCCTGCGCTCCGACCGCAACTACGGCCACCTGGTCGCCGCCGCCCTGAACGCCGCCGCCTACCGCGACGTCACCTGCGCCGCCGCCAAGGTGAAGTCGGTCACCGAGGCCCAGTACGACCTCTTCCTGAAGGTCAACGACCCGCAGATCGACGCGGTGACCGCGGACACCGACCTCATCACCCTCGGGATCGGCGGCAACGACCTCGGCGACAGCGACATCGGGATCGGCGACGTCATCGCCACCTGCATCGCGGGCGCGGTGGTCAACCCGCTCGGCACCCCGTGCACCGACGTCTACCACCACGGCTACTGGGACTGGTCCAGCTGGTCCTGGCGCTATGGCGACGACGACCTCGCCGACCGGATCGACGCCACCGGGCCCCGGCTCGCCGACACCGTGCGCAAGCTGCGCGCCAAGGCCCCGAACGCCCGGATCCTGCTGGTCGGCTACCCCTCGGTGCTGCCCGCCGACGGCGCCTCCTGCGTACTGCGCCAGCCGCTCGCCCCGGGCGACGTCCCGTACCTGCACGGCGTGCTCGGCCGGCTGAACACGATGTTGAAGTCCACCGCCGCCACGGTCGGCGCCACCTACGTGGACACCGCCGGCCCGACCCGCGGGCACGACGTCTGCTCGGACGACCGCTGGATCGAGGGCGCGCTGCCCGGCTCCCCGGCCGTCCCCTTCCATCCGAACGCCACCGGCGAGCGGGTGATGGCGGACGCCGTCCTGGCCGCCCTGCGGTAGCCCGTGAAGCCCCGAGGGGGCGGTGACCGGACCCGGTCACCGCCCCCTCGGCCATACCGTCAGCGGCCTCACGGCTTGATGCGGACCACCTGCGGGTCGTGGTCGCTCGCCTGCTGGGCGAACTCGGCGTTGATGTGCACCACGTCGTACTTGGCGTACCCGACCTCCGGGCTGACCAGGATGTGGTCCAGCACCTGCGAATTGCCCTGGTAGACGTACGAGTACTGCTCCTTCTCCGGCAGCTCGTTCACCAGGTCGCGCAGCACGCCGTCCTTGGTGAGCGCGGCCAGCGCGGGCGAGAACTGGTAGTCGTTGAAGTCACCGACCGAGACCACCTTGGCCTCCTTGTCGGCAGCCAGCAGCTTGGCGACGAAGGCCTGCTCGACGGTGGCCTGGGCGATCCGCTGGACCTCGGAGGAGCGGGTCGGGGCCTGGAAGCGGCTGTCGATGCCCTGGTCGCCGCCCTTGCTGTTGAAGTGGTTGGCGATGACGAAGACCTTCTTGCCGCGGAAGGAGAACTGGCCGACCAGCGGCTTGCGGCTGTTGGCCCACGCCGCGTCGGCGGGGGCGATCCGGCCGGGCGAGGCGGTCAGCGACGCGGCGGCGCCGGTGCCGGCCACGTCCACCGCGGTGGTGGCGGTGCCGCCGGGGATGTCGGTGAAGGAGACCCGCTCCGGGTTGAACAGGAAGACCTGGCGGATGTTGCCGCCGGGCTCGCCGCCGTCCTTGCCGTCCTGCGGGTCGACCGAGCGCCAGTCGTACGCCGGGCCGCCGGCCGCCTTGATCGCGGCGATGAACGTGGCGACGGTCTGGCTCGCGTCCACCGTGCCGTCGCTCTTGGCGCCGTTGTTGTCCTGGATCTCCTCCAGGGCGACGATGTCGGGCGAGCGCAGGTGGGTGACGACACCGGCGGCCAGCTCGGCGAACTTGGCGTCCGGGTTGGTGGCGGCCAGGTTCTCCACGTTGTACGTGGCGATCGTCAGTTCGCGCTCGCCGGCCTGGGCGGTGACCTCGCGCTGCAGGTGGTTGTCCTGGAGCGCGCCGAGGGCGCCGGCGACCAGGGTGTAGCCGCCGAACTGGTTGTAGTCCAGCGGGCCGCTGGTGGTGCCGGTCAGCACGTCGCCGACGTTGGCGACCGGGAAGGGCCGCTCGGAGACCAGCGCCTGCTGCTGGACCATCAGGCGGCCGACGTTCGGCTCGGCGTAGGACTCGTAGAGCAGGCCGCCGCGCTTGCTCTTCTGGTCCTGCTTGTCGGCGGCGACCCACAGCTCGTTGTACTTGTCGGTGGCCTGGACGACCCGCACGTCGCGGACCTCGACCAGCATGCCCTCCAGCGACTCGTAGAAGTCGAGGGTGTACTTCTCCGGGTCCAGGGTGACGCCGTTGACGGTGCCGTCGGCGCCGGCCGCCGGGGTGTAGGTGCCGGGGATGTTGCGGGTGTCGACGACCACCGGGGCCGGCAGCGGGTTGCCGGAGGAGACCACGGTGACGGCCGGGTTGCTCAGCTGGGTCAGCGACTGCGAGCCGCCGTTGAAGTTCGGGTAGTACTCGGCCACCTTGCCGGTGACCAGCACCGCGTCGCCGGCCTTGACGGTCGGGGTGGCGGAGCCGGTGTAGACGAACAGGCCCTCGCTGGTGGCCGGGTCGGCGTCCGGGTCCGGGTCCTGGATCCAGAAGCCCTTGGAGCCGTAGGCGCGCACGCCGGTGACGACGCCGGGCACGCCCGCGACGGTCTTGCCGGTGCGCTCCGACAGCCGGGTGCGGCCCTGGATGTCGTGGATCCGGACGGTGCCCGGCTCGGTCGGGCCGGTCGGGGTGGAGCCCTCGGCGACCTCGCCGCGGCTGTTGGTCGGCGACGGGGCGCCGGCCGCGAGGTCGGCCGCGTTGTCGTCGGTGTCCGGCAGACCGGCCTTGCGGGCCACCGAGGCCGTGTTGGAGGCGCCGGGCACCGAGGCCGAGCCCTCGTGGACCACGGCGGTGCCGAAGCCGACGAGGTCGCGCACCCGCGGGTCGGCGGCGCAGTCGGCGGCGGTCTTGCAGGTCAGCGGGTCGGTGCCGCGCACCAGTGCGACGGTGCCGCTGGTGCCGGAGAGCGCGAGCGAGCCGGCCGCGTCCGGGGTGGGCAGCTCGACGGTGCCCGCGGCGCCGGCCGACTCGGCCACCAGGTAGCGCCCGCCCGGGGCGATCGACCCGGTCAGCGGGGTGACGCCCCACTGGGAGTTGGGGCCGGGGGCCGCGGATATGTACTGGACGCTCCAGCCGTCCAGGCCGAAGGCGGCGCCGCCCTTGTTGGCCAGCTCGACGAAGTCGTTCTTCAGGGTGGCGCCCGAGTTGCCGCCACCGCCGTAGACCTCGGCGATCAGCGCGTCGGCGGAGGGCGCGGCCACGGCGGCCGGCAGCGGGGCCAGCACCAGGGAGGCGGCCAGACCGGCCGGGACGACCGCGGCGCGCAGCAGGGCGCGCCGGGAACGCGGACGGGGAGCAGTGGGGGTGGTCACCGGAACGGGACTCCTAGCTGTGGGTGAGGGTCGGTCGGCCGGGCGCACCGCGCGCACTGCCCCGCTACCCGCGTAGAAAGCCGTGCGGAAGCCGGGATCCGTCCCCCGCAGCGCCCAAAGATACGCGCGTAGAAAATGGCCGGACAAGAGTCCGGAAGTGAACTTCTCGATGACGTCGGGTGCGTAGGTCCGGTACGCCCGGCGGCCGTTACCCCGAAGCTGTGACGGCCACTACAGCCAGCCCCGCTGAGCCGCCTTCAGACCCGCCTCGAAGCGGCTCGCCGCGTCCAGACGGTCCATCAGCGCCGCCATCTGCCGCCGCACCGTGCGCACCGAGACGCCCAGCCGCTTGGCCGCCGCGTCGTCGGTCAGCCCGGTGGACAGCAGCCGCAGCAGTTCGCGCTCGCCGGGGCTCAGGCCGGTGGCGGCGTCCTCGGGGCGGGGGTCCCCGCCGAGCGGCAGGGCCGTCTCCCAGGTCTGCTCGAACAGCGCGACCAGCGAGGCGACGATCCCCGGCTCCTCGGTGCACAGCGCGCCGGCCCGGGTGTTCTCCGGGTCGATCGGCACCACGGCGGTGGTGCCGTCGAAGACCAGCATCCGCGGCGGCAGCACCGGGGCGGTGCGCACCCGGCCGCCGAGGCCCGTCATCCACTGCGTGTAGGCGAAGGTCTCCGGGTCGTTGCGGACGCTGTCCTGGTAGATGGTGCGCAGGATGACGCCCCGTCGCAGGGCGTCCTCGTCCAGCGGGCGGGAGGCGGCCAGGCTGGCCGCGGACTGCGCCCCGCCGGGCATCACGCCCAGGCATTCGGTGGTCAGCCGGGCGGTCAGCACCTCCAGCTTGGCCTGGATGGCATCGAGGCCGACCAGTCGCTCGCCGCCGTCCACCAGGGTCGCCGAGCGGAGCGTGGCGTACTCCGCGACGGCGCGCGCCACGGCGGCCTTGGAGACGGCCAACTCCTGTTGTCTACGGGCGAGTTCCTCCTCCTGGCGGCGCAGCAGCAGCTCCAGCCCGCGCTCCGGGCTGACCGGCCACAGCGCGCCCGGGCGCTCCCGGGAGGCCCGCAGCAGGGTCAGGTCGGCGAGGCGGTCGAGGGCGGCCCTGACTTCGGGTTCGGAGAGTTCCAGGCGTTCACAGAGTTCGGCCACTCCGCCTTCCGGGTCCGCGAGCATCTCGCGGTACACGGCTTCCGCGGTGGCGTCAAGACCCAGCAGTTCCAGCACGTCAACGACCCCTGATCGTCACAGCATCGCCTCAAGCGAATGAATATCCGTCCGGTCCGCCGACCCCAGATCCTTCCTCCGGCCGTCCCGCCCCCACAAGGCGTGATCCGGTCACCCGGGCAGAACCGGACCATCCGGTCTGTTCCGTGGACCGCGGCGGGCCGTCGGCGCCACCCCGGATCGCCGTCACCGGGTTGCAGCATGCTGCCTGGCCGGATGCTGCAACCCGAACTCCCTCCCGCGACGGACCCGGCGACGGAAGTATTCGGTCTGCGCGCACCGCACCACCCGCCCCACCGCTCACCACGCACCGCCGCTCGCTCCGATCACCGCCCTGAACCACGCCCTGAACCGCCGTGCACAGAACAGGAACCGCCGTGCCGAAGCCCGTCCGGCTGCTCGCCGTCACCGCCCTCGCACTCGCCCTCGCCACCGCCGCCGCCCCCGCCTTCTCCGCCCCGCAGGCCGCCCCGGCCGCCGTCACCCTCGCCGCGACCGCCCCCGCCACCGGCCCGGGCATCGGCTGGGACGGCCCCGGCATCGGCTGGGACGCCCCGGGCGCCCGGATCATCGGCTGGGACGCCCCGGCCGGCGGCCCCGGCATCGGCTGGGACTGACCGTTCGGTGTTCGCCGTCCATCTGACCCTCCTGGACGTCTCGACCGCGCCGACGGGCGAGGCCGGACCCGCCGACGTCCAGGACGCCCTGTGGGTGCGCGCGCTTCCGGGCGACGGCCTGGAACACGTGCGCGCCTGTGCCGTCCCGGGAGGCGTCGGCCTGGTGCTGTACGTCCGCGCGCCCGACCGGGAGGCGGCCGAGCTGAGGGCGCACGCCCTGCTCGACCGGGCGCTGGCGGAGGGCCCGACGCGCCGCTACGCGGTGGCGGCGCCACCGTAGGCCGCCGGCCCTCCGCCGGACACTTCCTGATCTTCCGTCCGGTTTTCGGACGGTTGCCTTCTCTCGCAAATTTGGCCGATTCATGCCTACGGCTTTGACCGGCCCGTTACTGACATGCGCATGCCCATAGGCAGGATCCCCCGCACCGGCCCGGTCCCCCCGGGCCGACGCGGCATGCCCGCGTGGGCCGGCGCGCGTCGCCGTCGAGAACGAACCCCTCTCCATCAAGACCGTCGAGGAGCTCCATGTCCCACCCGACCGGCACACCGCCCCGGCCCCGCGCCGGGGACACCGTGCCAGCCGCCCCCGCGTCACGCCGCAACGGCGTGCTGCGCAACACCGCGGTCGCGCTCGCCGTGGTGCTCGCCGCCGAGGCCGCCGTCGTCGCCCTGACCAGCGGCCAGTCCTTCGCCGTGAGCGCCGACAAGCCCGCCGCCCCCAAGAGCGCCCCGGCGCTCGGCGCCGCCGAGGCCGCGGACATCGCCACCGCCCACCTCAAGGCCCGGCTGGAGAACCGCCGGATCGAGGTGGTCGGCGAGCGCACCGAGTCCACCACCACCTGGATCAACCCGGACGGCACCACCACCCTGGACATGGCCACCGGCCCGGTCCGGTACAAGGACAAGTCCGGCAAGCTCCAGCCCATCGACGTGAGCCTGGCCCAGCAGCCCGACGGCTCGGTCAGGGCCAAGGGCCACCCGCTCGGCCTCTCGCTGGCCGGCGCCACCCCGGCCGCCGCCGCCTCCAAGTTCAAGGCGGCCGGCGCCCCGGCCGGCGACCAGCAGGCCCCGGCCGTCCCGCTGGTCTCGCTGGACAACGGCAACGGCACCGCCATGTCGCTGTCCTGGCGCGGCACCCTGCCCGCCCCCAAGGTGGAGGGCACCAAGGCCCGCTACGAGAACGCGCTCACCGCGACCGACCTGGTCATCGAGTCCACCCGGACCGGCTTCGAGCAGTTCCTGGAGCTCAAGAACCGCACCGCGGTCGGCGCCAACGGCACCGTCACGATGACCCTGGACGCGGCCGGTCTGCAGGCCCGCCACAACGCGGACAACTCGGTCTCCTTCCTCGACCCGAAGACCGGCGAGGAGAAGGGCCAGCTGCCCGCCCCGGTGATGTGGGACGCCCAGGTCGACGAGCGCAGCGGCGACCACACCCACACCGCCCCGGTCGCCCTGAAGGTCACCCAGAACGGCAACGCCGTCGACCTCACCCTCACCCCGGACGCGGCGTTCCTCAACGACCCGAAGACCCAGTACCCGGTCACCATCGACCCGGCGGTCAACATCGGCGTCGGCTTCGACACCTTCGTCCAGGAGGGCTACGGCACCGACGTCTCCTCCCAGACCGAGCTGAAGCTGGGCAACAACGGCTCCAGCCAGGTGGCGCGCTCCTTCCTGCAGTTCCCGATGGCCGCCATCAGCGGCAAGCAGGTCACCGCCGCCAAGCTCAACCTGTGGGAGTTCCACTCCTGGTCCTGCACCGCCAAGAGCTGGGAGGTCTGGGACACCGGCACGGCGACCACCGCCTCCCGCTGGACGGCCCAGCCCGGCTGGAACCGCAAGTGGGCCACCACCACCGCGACCAAGGGCTACTCCAGCTCCTGCGCCGCCGGCTGGACCAACACCGACATCACCGCGCTGGTGCAGGCCTGGGCCGGCAACGGCAACGCCAACAACACCCTGGGCATCCGGGCGACCGACGAGAACGACCCGTACGGCTGGAAGAAGTTCAACTCCGGCAACGCGGCCTCCAACACGCCCTACCTGTCGGTGACCTACAACACCGCGCCGGCCGTCTCCACCCTGGTCTCGCCGGCGAACGCCGCGCTGACCGGTGACTCCACGCCGACCCTGTCGGCCAAGGCGACCGACCCCGACGGCGGCAACATCGCGCTGGACTTCGAGGTCTGGACGTCCACCGGCACCGCCGCGCTGCAGTCCGGCCGCACCGCCATGGCCGCCTCCGGCTCCACCTTCACCTGGACCCCGGGCACCGCGCTGCCGGCCGGCGCCTACAAGTGGCGCTCCCGCTCCTGGGACGGCACCGCCAACAGCGCCTGGTCCGGCTTCCGCACCTTCACGGTGGACACCACCGCGCCGGCCACCACCGCCGTCTCCTCCGGCGACTTCCCGGCCGGCCAGTGGGCCGGCACCCCGGACGCCTCCGGCAACTTCACCGGCACCTTCACCTTCACCCCGCCGACCGGCGACGTGAAGGACATCCAGTACCGGCTGGACGGCGGCGCCTGGGTGACGGTCGCGACCACCGGCGCTCCGGTGACCGCGGCGCTCACCTTCAAGGGCGGCCAGCACACCGTCGCCGCGCACACCCGCGACGCGGCCGGCAACGTCTCCGCGGACACCAGCTACGTGTTCAACGCGGGCAAGGGCGCGGCCCTCACCTCGCCCGGCGCCGGCGAGCGCCCGGCCCGCCGCACCACGCTGGCCGCCGAGGGCCAGACCACCGCGACCGGCGTGCGCTACCAGTACCGCCGCGGTGAGACGGCCACCTGGACGGACATCCCGGTCGCCAACGTCACCACCGCCACCGGCGGCGCCGTCGCCGCCTGGCCGTTCGCGGTCACCGGCGGCAAGCCCGCGCCGCTGACCTGGAACATCACCGACACCCTGGCCACCGACGGCCCGGTCGACGTCCGCGCGGTCTTCACCGTCGGCACCGGCACCGACGCCTCGGAGCCCAACACCATCACCGTCGACCGCAACGGCGGCAACGCGCCGGACGCCGAGGTCGGCCCGGGCCGGGTCAACACCCTCACCGGTGACTTCACCCTCACCGCGACCGACGCCTCCGCCTTCGGCCTGAGCACCGGCCGCACCTTCTCCTCCCGGCACCCCGAGAACGGCGCCGCGCAGGAGGGCCAGGCGGCCATCTTCGGCCCGCAGTGGAGCGCCGGCACCATGGCCGAGCTCACCTCCTCGGACTGGGCGTACATCCGGCAGACCTCGGCCACCTCGGTGTCCATCGTCGACGCCACCGGCCACGAGACCGGCTTCACCGCCACCACCGGCGGCGGCTGGAAGCCCGAGCCCGGCGCGGAGACGCTCACCCTGACCGGCGCGCTCACCGGCACCTTCACGCTGAAGAGCACCAACGGCGCCACCACCACCTTCGCCAAGGTCGACCCGGCCGCCACCACCTGGCAGGTCAGCACCTCCTCGACGGCCACCGACAACTCCACCACCACCGTGGTCTCGGAGAAGGTCCTGGTCGGCGGGAAGACCCTGGCCCGCCCGAAGTTCGTCGTCGCGCCGACCACGGCCGTCGCCAACTCCACCTGCGCCGCCAACCCGGCCTCCAACGGCTGCCGGGTCCTGGAGTACGTCTACGCCGACGCCACCACCGCCACCACCGCCGCGCTCGGCGACGTGGCCGGCCAGGTGAAGCAGGTCCGGCTCTGGTCCAACCTGCCGGGCGCCACCGCGGCCACCCCGGTCGCCGTCGCCGAGTACCGCTACGACGACATGACCCGCCTGCGCGAGGAGTGGGATCCGCGGATCAGCCCCGCGCTGAAGACCGCGTACACCTACGACGCGGCCGGCCGGGTCATCACCCTGACCCCGCCCGGCGAGTTCGCCTGGACCCTCACCTACGGCAAGGCCGGCAACGCCGCCACCGCCGGCGAGGGCATGCTGCTGGCGGCCTCCCGGCCGTCCCTCCAGCAGGGCAGCACGGACGTGGTGAACGGCACCGCCGCCACCAACATGGTCTACGACGTGCCGCTCAGCGGCGCCAACGCCCCGTACAAGCTGGGCATCACGGACGTCGCCGCGTGGGGCCAGAGCAACGCGCCCACCGACGCCACCGCGATCTTCCCCGCCGACGCGCCGCCGGCCAGCCACGACGGCCGCCTGCTCGGCTCGGGCGACTTCGCCAAGGCGAACATCACCTACACCAACGCCTCCGGCCGTGAGGTCAACACCGCCTCCGCGGGCGGCGTCACCACCACCGAGTACGACGCCTTCGGCAACTCGGTGCGCAAGCTGAGCGCGGAGAACCGGGCGCTCGCCCTGTCCACCTCCGCCGAGGGCCTGGCCAAGCTGCGCGCGCTCGGCCTCGACAAGGCCGGCACCGCCGACCGCGCCCAGGCGCTGTCCACCCTGACCGTCTACTCGGCGGACGGCGAGCGGCAGACCGACGAGTTCGGCCCGCTGCACGTGGTCACCCTGGAGCACGACCTGGCCGCCTCCGGCACCAGCCCGGCCCGCCCGGCCGGCGACGAGGTCCCGGCCCGCACGCACACCGCGACCGTCTACGACGAGGGCCGTCCGGCCGACGCCGCGGTGAGCAACGAGCCCACCACGGCCACCATCGGCGCGCGCATCGACGGCTACCCCGCCGACGCGGACGCCCGCACCACCACCACCGCCTACGACTGGGCCAAGGGTCTGGCCACCCAGACCACCGAGGACCCGGCGGGCCTGAAGCTCACCAAGACCGTCGCCTACGACGCCCAGGGCCGGGCCGTGAAGACCTCCCTGCCCAAGTCGAATGGCACCGACATCGGCACCACCGTCACCACCTACTGGTCGGCCACCGGCACCGGTGCCTGCGCCGCCCGCCCGGAGTGGGCCGACCTGCCCTGCTCCACCGGCCCGGCCGCCGCGGCCACCGACGCCGGCAGCAACCCGGCCGAGATCCCGACCAGCACCACCGAGTACGACCGCTACGGCCGCCCGGCCGTGGTCCGGGAGACCGCCAACGGCGTCACCCGCACCACCACCACGACCACCGACGCGGCCGGCCGCGCCACCAAGGTCGCGGTGACCGGCGGCACCGGCACCGCGGTGCCGGACACCATCACCGCGTACGACGCCGCCACCGGCCGGACCGTCAGCACCTCCAACGGCACCGCCACCGTGAAGACGGCGTACGACAAGCTCGGCCGTGTCGTCGGCTACGACGACGGCGCCGGCAGCGTCACCACCACCGAGTACGACGTGGCCGACCGCCCGGTCAAGCACAGCGACTCGGCCCCGTCCACCACCACCCTGGCCTACGACGGCTACGGCCGGACCCAGTCGCTCACCGACTCGGTGGCGGGCACCATGACCGCCGAGTACGACTCCGAGGGCAAGCTCACCAAGCAGACCCTGCCCGGCGGCTACGTCCTCACCAACACCTACGACACCCAGGGCACCCTCACCGGCAAGGTCTACACCGCCGCCGACGGCACCGTCGTCCTGGCCGACAACGCCGACTTCACCGTCCACGGCCAGCAGGCCGGGCACGCGCTGACCGCCGGCGCCGGCACCGAGTCCGCCTTCGGCTACGACGCCACCGGGCGCCTCACCACGGCCACCGACAAGGCCCTGGACGGCTGCACCACCCGCGCCTACACCTTCGACAAGAACAGCAACCGGACCGCGCTGACCACCACCAAGGAGGACTGCGACCCGGCCACCGTCGACTCCACCAGCAGCACGGTGGGCTCGCAGTACGACTCGGCCGACCGGCTGAAGGGCGCCGTCTACGACGCCTTCGGCCGCACCACCACCCACCCCAAGGGCGCCCAGTTCGGCTACTACGCCAACGACCTGGTCCGCACCGAGACCTCGGGCACCCAGCGCAACACCTGGGCGCTGGACGCGGCCGGCCGCCTGGCCTCCCGCACCACCGAGACCCAGGCCGGCGACGGCACCTGGAGCACCACCGCCACCAGCCTGAACCACTACGGCTGCGCCTGCGACAGCCCCAGCTGGTCCAAGGCCGGCAACGGCGCGGTCGCCCGTAGCGTGACCGACCTCAGCGGCACTCTCGGCGCCATCACCGGCGCCACCGACGGCACCGTCCTGCAGCTCACCAACCTGCACGGTGACGTGGCCGTCCAGCTCCCGCTGGACCCGGCGCAGCAGCTGAGCGTGCGCGCCTTCGACGAGTACGGCGTCAGCCTCGGCGGCCCGGCCACCGGTTACGGCTGGGTCGGCGGCGAGCAGCGCGACTCCTCCACCGCCACCGGCGTGGTCCTGATGGGGTCGCGGCTGTACGACCCGAGCCTCGGCCGGTTCCTGCAGGCCGACCCGGTCCCGGGCGGCAACGCCAACGCCTACACCTACCCGGCCGACCCGGTGAACTCCTTCGACCTGGACGGGCGCTGGAGCTGGTCGAAGACCCGCTACTACTCCTGGGGCCGCCTCTGGGCGCACCTGGAGGCGCACATCGGCTGGCGCGGACTGAAGTACCTGGCGCAGCTCACCTTCTACTTCAACCGCGCGTACACCGGCAAGATCGGCCGCAACGCCCACTACGTCTACGGCCCGATCTGGGTCGGCGTGGGCCTGCTCGGCCCGGTCGGCGCGGGCTTCGCCCTCGCGGCGGGCGCCTACTCCGGCTACGTCCAGCACATGGCCTCGAAGGCGTACTACCACCACCGGTGCCTGGCGATCGCCATCGGCGCGGCCGGCTGGAACTCGCTGCCCTTCCCGGGCGTGCGGTCCTGGACGACCAGCTGCTGATCCGGCCACCCGGCCGGGGCACCCCGCACTGAGACACCGCAGGACAAGGAGGCCCGCCCGACCACCAGGTCGGGCGGGCCTCCCGCGTCGTTCCCCGGCGCTACTCGCCCTTGTCGGCGGCCGCGGCGGTGAGCCCCGCCGACCACTTCTCCTCGACGTTGCCGAACTTCCAGTAGGCGATCGCCGCCGCCCAGGTGAGCACGAAGAGGCCGACGATGGCGTAGCCGACCAGGTCGAGGTTCAGCTCGCCGATCCAGGCGACCGGCCCGCTGGTGACGTCCAGCTTCTCGCCGAGGAGCCCGATCAGCTCGATCGAGCCGATGACCAGGGCGACCAGGACGGAGAGGCCGGTGACGGTCAGGTTGTAGTAGATCTTGCGGACCGGCTTGGAGAACGCCCACTCGTAGGCGAAGTTCATGAACGAGCCGTCGATGGTGTCCAGCAGGCTCATGCCGGCGGCGAACAGGATCGGCAGCACCAGCAGCGCGTACCAGGGCAGCTGGAACGCCGCCGCGCCGCCGGCCAGCACCAGCAGCGACACCTCGGTGGCGGTGTCGAAACCCAGGCCGAACAGCAGGCCGACCGGGTACATGTGCCAGGGCTTGGTGACGGCCTTGGTCACCCGGCCGAGGATGCGGTTCATGAAGCCGCGCTTCTCCAGCTGCGCCTCCAGCTCGGCCTCGTCGAACTCGCCCTCGCGCATCCGGCGGAACACCTTGAGGATGCCGTTGAACGCGCCCAGGTTGATCAGGCCGAGGGCGAGCAGGAAGGTGCCGGAGACGGTGACGCCGATCAGGCCGGTCGTCTCGTGGAGGGTGGAGTCGTCGGACTCGATCTGCCCGGCCAGCGAGCGGATGCCGAAGGCGAGCAGCGCGCAGAGGCCGAAGACGATGGACGAGTGGCCCAGCGAGAACCAGAAGCCGACCGACAGCGGCCGCTTGCCCTGGCCCATCAGCTTGCGGGTGGTGTTGTCGATGGCGGCGATGTGGTCGGCGTCGAAGGCGTGGCGCATGCCGAGGGTGTACGCGGTGAGACCCATGCCGGCGCCGAAGACCTGGCCGCCGACGTCGTAGTGCTCGGGCGCGACGAGCGCGAGCAGGGTGAACCAGCCGATCACGTGCAGGGCGAGGATGAAGCCGCCCATACCTGCGAGGCGGATCCACTCCTCACGGGTGAGGCGGTCGCGCCAGCGGGGGCCGGTCATCGGGGGGTCCTTTCATGAGGCCGTCGGGGCTCCGGGAGGCCGTTCCGGCCCTCGGAGCTGGGCCATCTTTCCTTCTTGTCGCAATTAGTTGCAAGTCATGCGCAATTACAAACTGGTCACCGGGTGGCGGACGAACGGGAGGATGATGGGAGTACCGGCCTCACCTCCCGCGCGCTCGCCCTCGGGAGGTACCGCTCATGTCCCGCCTGCGCACGACCGCCGCACTGCTCGCGACGGCCTTAGTCACCGTCGGCCTCGCGACGGCCGGCGGCCCCGGCCCCGTCGGCGCCGTCGCCGCCCCCGCCACCCACCGGGTGCTGTTCGACAACAGCAAGGCCGAGACGGCCGGCAACGCCGACTGGATCGTCTCCACCGCCCAGCCCGACCCGCTGGGCGAGAACGCCCACCCCACCACCGACAAGAACTGGACCGGCGCGCTCTCCTCCTGGGGCGTCGCCCTCCAGCAGACCGGCCAGTACAGCCTCAAGACCCTGCCGCCCGGCGGCACCTTCACCTTCGGCACCGGCGCCCCGCTGGACCTGGCCAACTTCGACACCGTCGTGATCCCCGAGCCGAACATCAAGTTCACGCCGGACGAGAAGGCCGCGTTGATGCACTTCGTCCAGAACGGCGGAGGGCTGTTCGTGATCGTCGACCACACCATGAGCGACCGCAACAACGACGGCATCGACTCGCCCGCGATCATCAACGACCTGTTCACCGACAACGGCGTCGACGACACCGACCCCTTCGGGTTCAGCGTCGACCTCGTGAAGATCCACGACGAGAACCCGCGCGCCGTCAACGACCCGGCCGACCCGGTGCTGCACGGCCCGTTCGGCACCGTCACCGGCTCGATCATCCGCGACGGGACCGTCTTCACCCTCAAGCCGGCCGACAACCCGACGGTCAAGGGCATCGTCTACCGGCCCGACTCCTCCGGGAACACCGGCGCCTTCTTCGTCACCAGCACCTTCGGCAACGGCCGGATCGCCGCCTGGGGCGACAGCTCGCCCCCCGAGGACGGCACCGGGCAACCGCACAACGCCCTGCACGACGGCTGGAACGACCCGGCCGGCACCGACGCCGCCCTCGCCCTCAACGCCACCGCCTGGCTGAGCAAGGCCTGACGGCCTCCCCGCGTCTCCCGCGCGCCCGGCCGGCCCTTCGCCGGGCGCGCGCCCGCTTCCTCCCCTACTGTCGGAATGATCCGCGCTGATCCGGAGTGCCGTGCACCGGTCCGCGCCGATCCGCACCGACCACCGGGACCCGATGGAGCGGCCATGCCCTCGTACCCCTACCGCACCACCCGCGAGGACCTGCGCGTCCCCCTCCCCGACGGCACCGAGCTCTGCGCCCGCCTCTGGCGCCCGGTGACCGACGAGCCCGTCCCCGTCGTGCTGGAGTACTCCACCGACCGCCTCACCGACTGGACCGCCACCGACGACGCCCGCCGCCACCCCTGGATCGCCGGCCACGGCCACGCCGCCGTCCGGGTCGACGCCCGCGGCCACGGCAACTCCGGCGGCGTCCCCGCCCTCCACTCCCCCCGCTCCCTCCACGACGACGGCCTCGCCGCCGACGGCGCCGAGGTCGTCCGGTGGCTCGCCGCCCGGCCGTGGTGCAGCGGCCGGGTCGGCCTGCTCGGCACCGGCGCCGCCGGGGAGACCGCCCTGCGCCTGGCCGCGCTCGCCCCCGACGCCGTGCACGCCGCGGTCGTCGTCTGCCCCGAGGGCCCGCACCGCCTCGGCGGCGCCGTCCTCGCCGCCGACGGCCACACCCGCGCCACCGACCGCGTCGCCGACGCCGCCCGCCCGCCGGACCCCCGGTACGTCGGGGACGACTGGCGGGCGATGTGGCTGGCCCGGCTGGACGCCCTCGAACCGCCGATCGCCGACTGGCTCGCCGCCGACCCCGGCCCCGCGCCGGCGGCCGCCGTCCCCACCCTGGCCGTCGCCGGCTGGTCGGACCCGTCGGCCGGCGCCGTCCTCGCCCTCGCCGCCTCCGGGTCCACCGCCGTCCCCGTCCGCGCCGTCCTCGGCCCCTGGCCGCACGGCCTGCCCGACGTGATCCTCCCCGAGGCCCTGCGCTGGTACGACCACTGGCTGCGCGACATCGACGCCGGCGCCCTCGCCGTCCCCGCCCTGCGCAGCTGGCGCACCGACCGCTGGTGCGGCGACGACCCGTGGCCGTCCCCCGGGCTCCGCGAGGTCCACTACGGCCTCGACGGCCCGCTGCGCACCGCCGGCACCTCCTCCGAGGACCGCTGGGTGCACGTCCGCTCGCCCCAGCACACCGGCCTCAACGCCGGCGCCTACGTCCCGCTCGGCCGCCCCGCCGACCAGCCGCCCGACCAGCGCGAGGAGGACGGCCGCTCGGTCTGCTTCGACTCCCGGCCGCTGCCGGAGCCCCTGGACCTGCTCGGCACCCCGTCGCTGGCCCTGCACCTGAACCCGGGCACCGGCCCCGCCCTGATCGCCGCCCGCCTGTGCGCCGTCGCTCCGGACGGCACCTCGACGCTGCTCACCCGGGGCGTCCGCGCCCTCGCCGCCCCGGCCGACACCACCGTCGCCTTCGCCCCGACCGGCGCCACCGTCCCGACCGGCCACCGGCTGCGGCTCGCCCTCTCCTCCACCTACTGGCCGTGGATCTGGCCCGGCCCCGAACCGGCCGGCTTCGCGCTCGACCCCTCCCGCTCCGCCCTCACCCTCCCGGTCCGCCGCCCCACCCCGCACACCGACGACATCACCTTCCGCTCCCCCACCCTCCCCCTTCCGCCCCCGCTCCAGCTCACCGAACCGCTCACCGCCCACCCCGAACGCGTCACCGTCCACGACATCGGCCGCCGTGAGTGGCGCACCGAACTCTCCCCGTCCACCGACGGCACCCGCACCCACCCCGACGGCCTGGTCCGCGCCGAAGAGACCGTCACCGCCTACCGCGTCCTCACCGCCACCCCCCTCAGCGCCCGCGCCCGCACCGACCGCACCGTCCGCCTCGAACGCCCCACCGCCGGCTGGGACGCCACCGTCCACACCCGCACCGAACTCCGCTGCGACCCCACCCACCTCCTCGCCCACACCCAGGTACGGGCGGAGGAGGCCGGCAACGTCGTCTTCACCAGGGAGTGGCACCACCGCATCCCCCGCTGAGGCCCCCTGATCGTCCACACCGGGCCGGTGTGGGGACGACCGTGGCTGCCATGACCGCGGCCCACGAGGCGCTCCCGTTCCGCGAGCCGCCGCCCGGAGCACAGCCCTGGGTGACGTTCCTCCCGGGTGCCGTCGACGACCCACGCCTGTCTCCGTGCTTCTCACCCAGTGGCGTCACACGGCCGAAGTCCACGCGGACCCGGCCCTGCACGCCGCCGTGACCCGCGAGCCCGGCGGGGACTTCGGGCCCCGTACCACGGCCTTGAGCCCCCGTCCGGCGGGCGGTCACTTCCTCCAGTCCGGTGCCAGGACGACGGCCTTGAGCTGGTCCACCGAGAGGGCCGGCTCGCCGGGGCGGAAGTCGTAGCCGTTCTCGCCGTTCCACTCGTAGAGCTGCACGCTGCGGCCGTCCGGGTAGTAGACCTGCGCCGTCCAGTGCAGCAGCGGGTCGGTGGCGGTCTTGCCGTTGCCGAACCGGTTGGTCACGACGAGCGTGCCGTCGGGCAGCTTCTCCCGCACCTCCAGCGGGGTCGGCAGGCCCTCCTCGACGCCCTTCCGGCCCTGGCGCCCCTGTGCCCCGGCCGGTTCGACGAGGACCGAGACCCTGCTGGTCCGCTCGCCCGCCGTGACCGTCAGCGTGGTGTGCTGCTCGTCCGGCCCGGAGGCCGTCGTGCCCGGCGGGAGCAGCCTGGTGAGCGTCGCGAGCAGTTCCGCCGCCGGGGGCGTCGCCGGAGCGGGCGTCGGTTCCTCGGGTGCCTCGGGTGCCTTGGGTGCCTTCGGGTTCGGCGGCATCGCGGCGACCACCCGCGCCCAGGCCGGTGACGTCACCATCGCCGCCAACTGCCCGGCGTCCAGGGGCGGTTCGTCCCGGGTGCGGGCGGCCGGCTGCCCGTTGTACTCGGTGATCCGGACCACGGTGCCGTCGGGCGCCGCCCAGGTCGCCTGCCACTGGCGCTGCTCGGGGAAACTGCTGTCCCGCCGCTTGTCGATCACCACGACCGAGCCGTCCGGGCGCTCGGTGCGCTCGCAGGAGTCCTGCGGCGTGGTGAACGGATCCGAGCAACGGGCCGCCTCGTCGGGGCGCTGCGTGCCGCGCTCCACCCCGAAGGTGATCACGCTCGCCCCCTTGCCGTCGTCGAACTCCAGCGCGCCGAAGCTCTGGTGCTCGCCACGCGACGCCTTCGAATCGCCGGGCGCCTCCGCGAACTTCGACTCCACCGACCCGGGCGGCAGCAGCCCGGTCACCAGCCGTACCACCTCCTCGGCGGTCATCGGCCGCACCGGCGCGGCCGCCGGTCCGAACAGGCCCGCCCCGGCGCCCCCGCCGAGGACGCCCGCGCCCCCGGCCACCAGCACCACCGCCGCCACACCGCCGACCAGCGCGGCCCGCCGCCGACCTCGCCGGCGGCGTCCCCACCGCTCGGCGCCGGCGGCCAGGCCGAACAGCGCGTCGTCCGGCGCGAGCGCCGCCGCCCCGCGCAGGGCGCGGGCGAACTCCGCCTCGAACTCCTCCTCAACCGGCATGACGCAACCCCGCCCTCTCCATCGCCCCGGCCGACTCCGCCCCCAGCACGCCCCGCATCCGCGCCAGCGCCCGACTGCTGCGCGACCGCACGGCGGTACTGCTCAGCCGCAGCGCCGCCGCCGTCTCCTCCACGCTCCGGTCCTCCCAGAAGCGCAGCACCAACACCGCCCGGTCCTGCGGCGGCAACTCCGCGAGCGCCCGCAGCAGCGTCAGCCGCAGCGCGGGATCCGGGTCGACGACGGCGACGTCCGGCAGGAAGTCGGTGACCCGCTCGGTGCTGCTGCGCCGCCGGCGGTGCGAGAGGAAGGTGTTGACGAGAACCGTCTGCGCATACCCGCTCGGGTTCTCCATGCGCGCGATCCGCCGCCACTTCACGAACACCCGCCCGAGCGCCTCCTGGACGAGATCCTCGGCCAGATGCGCGTCACCCCCGGTGAGGAGAAACGCCGTCCGCAGCAGCTGACGCCCCCGCGACGCCACGAAGGCCGGAAAGTCGGGCGGTGATTCCCCCGACTCGGCCGCCAATATGTGCTCCATGCCCTACTAACGCGATCACCCGACGGTCTTGTGGCACGCAGCGTACGGGGCCAGTGATCGGCCACCACGGCGAAGCTTGCGCAAAGCACGCACCACGCGTTCGCATCGGCCGGCTGTGGGCAGCTCGGCACGCTGCACGGCGGACGGGGATTGCGCGGCACCTCGCGGGCTTGCGGGTTTGTGCTCTCGGGGGATCATCACTCCAATGGAGTAGCCGACGGCCCGCGCACCTTGCCTGGTGCGCGGGCCGTACCCGCTCCGAAGGGACATCCCGATGCCTTCCCCTCAACCCGTCGACATGGCCCGCAGCCGGGTGTTCGGCGGGGTGGCCGAGACATACGACGCGGCCCGCGCCGGCTACCCGGACGCCCTCGTCTCCGCCGTCCTCGGCTACGCCGCCCTCGGCGACCGCCCCGCCCTCGAAGCGGGTGCCGGCACCGGCAAGGCCACCGTCCCGTTCGCCGCCGCCCTCACCACCCCCCTCACCTGCGTCGAACCGGACGCCCGGATGGCCGAAGTCCTGCGCCGCAACACCAGCCCGTACCCCCATGTCACCATCGACGTCAGCCCCTTCGAGGACTTCCGGCCCGGCGACACCCGCTACGGCCTCTTCTTCTCCGCGACCGCCTGGCACTGGTTCGACCCGGACCGCCGCTGGGACCTCGTCCACGACGCCCTGGCCCCGGGCGGCGCCGTCGCCCTCTTCTGGAACCCCGTCGGCGTCCGCGACCCCGGCCTCCACGCCGCCCTCGCCGAGGTCGACCGCCGCCACGGCCTCACCGGCACCCCGCACGCCGAACTCGCCTCCTCCTACGGCGACACCCCGGGCCAGTGGCCCGGCATGCTCGGCCACTGGCCGGCCCTCGACTGCGAGCACGACGCCCGCTTCACCGACCTCCGCTCACTGCGCTTCCGCGAGGACACCGACTACGACACCGCCCACTACCTCGACTACCTCTCCTCCATCTCCCGCTACGCCACCCTGCCGCCCCACCACCGCACCCAAGTCCTCGCCGACACCGCCGCCGCCCTCACCGCCCACGGCGGCCGCCTCCCCGTCACCCGCCACCACGACCTCTTCCTCGCCCGCCGCACCTGACAGCACCGCCCCGGGAGCCGGGCACCCGCCCGGCTCCCGGAGCACCGCCAACTACCCGGCGGCACCCACCGTCGCGGACGTGAGAGAAAGCCCATCCGGGTTCAACCGAGGCGCTGCAGGAGGTCGGAGTGACCGACTTCCCGTACGCGTCGGCCGCCCGGCGCGGGGCCGGGCGGCCGGGGGTGGGTCAGCTCGTGGCGATCGAGGTGTCGTCGATCACGAAGCTGGTCTGCAGCGAAGCGTCCTCGGTGCCGGTGAACTTGAGGGTCACCGTCTGGCCCGCGTAGGCGGAGAGGTCGAAGGTCCGCAGCTGGTAGCCGGCGGCCGCGTCGACGTTGGAGTAGGTCTTCAGCGTGGTGCCGTTGACCTGGACCGTCAGCTTGTC